>JAVBKB010000166.1:0-8174 GCA_031554275.1 Caryophanales bacterium
TGATTTGTTGTTTGTGATGTAATACCTCACTGTTTCTCGTTTGAAGGCTTCATCATATCGACTTGCTTTATTTCCCATTTTCGACACCCCTTTGATATTCTTATTATATCAATCTGTGTCTACTTTTTAGTCTAGCACCAAATCACCGCTAGAATAATCATTCTTTTTTTTAACATACGCCACCGCTCACCATCTTTAAAAAATTATAGAAATACACTTTTAACAAGAACGAGTCTGATAATTTACATTTCGTAGTTTACAGATCAATATAGCACAATGAACAAAATTGGGTAATTTACCAATATTGTAATCTAACAATATACTCTAAAAGTATTCTCTGTCAATAATTTTTCGAAAAATTCAGAAAGCTATTGATTTGGCAAGCCGGTTTGTTTGTTGATTAAATTTTTCTAAATAATTGAAAAAGCAATGTACTTGAACTCATAGGTGCTGGATACCGATCCGACATTTATGGGTTCACACATTGCTTTGTTCTTCTACCAATCATGTGACTAATCATAGCAGTTACCCTCGTGATTAAATCTGTTGGGGTTAAGAAAGTTTGAATTTCCTTAAGATTCGGCTAACATCTCGCTACATAATTTCAAGTGTTTCTTGATTTTCTTCATTGCCTAGCGAATCACAATTACTCCTGAATTTCTGTATCATTTTCCATCTCGTAAGCAAGGATATCACCTGGCTGACAATCCAGCGCCTTGCAAATAGCTGCCAATGTCGAAAGCCTAATTGCCTTCGCCTTTCCATTCTTCAAAATAGAAAGATTAGCCATCGTGATTCCCACTCGCTCCGAAAGCTCGGTTACGCTCATTTTCCTTTTTGCCAACATCACATCTATATTAATAATAATCGACATTTTCATCACCTCAAACTGTTAAATCATTTTCAGATTTTATATCAATTGCATCTTTTAAAAGCTTCTGTAGCACAGCAGCAAAGACCGCCACTGCTTAGGATGCCAGAATAAAGCACATGCCTATGAGGATGACTCCTGGTGCGTCTTCTTCTTCCGCAACAACATAGAAAAGTGGCATGGCAAGCACATATAATAAGCTGATAATGATTGCACATGTTTTGATATTTTTGAGTGCTTTAACTGATAGGTTTGAGAATGCCTTGTTCTTGTCGATGTAATGTAAAAGCCTAAATGTCTGGTAGAGCGCTACAAAAAAAGTGAATGCCATGACATATACACCTAACAACATCGGCCACTGTAAATATTTAATTCCTATAAATTCTACCGCCAAATCATGCGTGATCTCTGGCATGGCAAAGATACAAATTGCAAGAACAGGCACCCCCAACAAAATCACCATTAACTTTAGAAAAAGCGTTTCGCGTTGCATATTAACACCTCATTAATTATTATTGTACAAATCAAATTTAACAGATTTTTTATCGTTTTACAATAAAATTATATTGTTAAATGATATTTATTATACTCAAATAGTGAAATAGTATTGAAAGTATTTTCAAGAAAGAGCACACTTCTTTGCATTAATCTACATTGAAACAAACGGAGTTTGACATCAGGCATAATTGTGACTCATGAAAAAACTACTCATGGAGTGTTGAAATCAACACTCTATGGGTAGTTTATCATTGCTGATTCGTAACTAAGAATCTGAACTTTTCTGATCGCGAAATCAGGATAAGCCTATAGAAGGGGAATGAATTCATAGTGCTCGATTGTATCATGCGTGAGGTTGCGTATACTTTTCATCCAACTTCATCACCGCATTTGTTGTAGATTTTTTTAATAATTAGATTATCGCAAATTTGTTAGTGCTCTACTTCAATCTTCATCCGAAGAATTGCTGCACCCATTGTCTTCCCCAAATTATCAAGTCTTAGCGCGGATGAAGCGCCTCCACCCAGTGCATCTTTTAGAATAAATTTCAGGGCATGATAGTTTGGTATTTCGTATCGAATAACATCGCCTTGCACGATACTTTGAAAAAACTCTTTCACATCTTCTGCTGAAATCTGGGTTATCATCGCTTGATATACTTTCTCATTTCGTGCAAAGATCGTGATATCGGAGTCATTCCCCTTATCACCACAGCGCACTTGAACAAGCTCCTTTAGCTGTACAAGCATTTAATCCACCTCTACAACGATATTTTGATCAATTATTTCTTTAGGTACTAGAATTGGGCAAATACCCAGCAATTCTCTTGGTTTTTGTGCACCCCCACCGGCAGTGAAAGGCGGACCACTTAGTGTCAAGGCATTCATTATTTTACCTAATTTCTCCGCTTCATGTCTGCTCTCCACATGAATGGCGATTCGGAGAAACACCTCATTTAGCTCAGCTGAGTTTGACGCTAATACCCCTTGTAATGAATTATGCCCCAGGTAAGAAACGTCAATATTTTTATAGTGTACATCCGCTCGGTTTAAATGCTCTTGAACGATTTCAGCGGTCCGCTGCGCCTTTTCCAATGCATCTGGCCAACAGTAACCTCTTGTTGCCTCACCCATAAATCCATTTGCATAACCAATTAGTGCTTTATACATCTGTGGGGCAGGTTTACCCATTGTTCCATACACACGAACTTGGTTCTCGCCAATATCTTCTAACTGAGTGCTAGCAATATTAACAACTACTTCGGGTAATACATAATGGAAAGGATCATGAATTTCGTATAACAACTGCTCCTTTAAAGTATCTCTACTTACTAAGCCACCCGAATTCGGAACCTTGGTGATTACAGCCTCACCGCTTTCATCTACTTCAGCGATTGGATAACCAATATCCATGAAGTCTATCGATTTCCAATCACCACTAAAGTTCCCTCCAACAGCCTGACCTGAACATTCCAGCAGGTGCCCAATTGTCATCGCTTTTGCTAGCAGATCCCAATCATCCCATTGCCAACCAAATTCATAGATCATTGGTGCTGCAAATTGTGCTGCATCCGTTGTTCTGCCTGAGATAACGATATCAGCGCCTCGTGATAGCGCATCAACTAATGGCTTCGCACCAAGGTAGGCATTTGCAAACCGAATTTCGTGTGCTAGAGGATCGAAAGCACGCCCACTTTGCATATTAATGAAAAGTTCTTGCTCAGTTAATACACCTATTTGATCCATCAAGTCATCACCAGCAACAACTGCAACCTTTAGATCCAATCCCAAATCCTTTACGACTTGCTGCACTGCCCTCTTGGCACTATGGGGATTGACGCCACCTGCATTGGTCAGGATTTTGATCCCTTTTTCCTTGCAAATAGGCAGTAACTGCTGCATGAATGGCACAAGGTCCTTTGCAAAACCACCATCAGCGTTTTTTTGTCGATCCTTTTGCAGAATCGCCATCGTTAATTCTGCAAGTGCATCAAAACACAAGTATTGAATATTCCCCTCGCGAGCAGATTTGATCGCAGGCCAAATCGAATCGCCATAATATCCTGTAGCCGCGCCAATTCGAATCTTTTTTGACATGATATTTTCCTTTCTTCTTGGCTGTACCAAGAAAGTGTTGATTATTCAATGAATTGCGCACGAAACTCAAATCATCAGAAAACCCTCCATATCCTTGATATAGCATGTGGCAAAGGTAGCCTCACTTCTTCGCTTATCAATTCCTGTTGACCTTTCAGAGTTTTCCAATATTTCGAGTCGCCAACACTTCGTGAGGACACTGTCTTCTTTTATTACTTAACCCTATATTCAAAGTCATACTGGATTAACTGGATGTTTTCGCTCCTTAGAGCAATGATAATTAGCTCCATATACCGCAAATCGCTTCACTAATTCTTCTCGCAAAGAATTTGCAGAGACAATTCCATCAACAACCATTTCTGATGCGAGGCGATATAGTTGAATATCTTCACGATATTCTTCACGCTTTTGCTTAATAAATGCTTGCTTTTCCTGGTCTGGCAATGCCGCAATTTTGTTAGCATATACCGCATTCACTGCTGCTTCTGGTCCCATTACTGCAATCTGGGCGGAAGGCAAAGCCAAGCAGCAATCGGGTTCAAAAGCTGGACCTGCCATGGCATAAAGCCCCGCTCCATAGGCTTTTCGCACAATCACGGAGATTTTCGGAACGGTTGCTTCTGACATTGCTGCAATCATTTTGGCACCATGGCGAATGATTCCTGCTTGTTCCACTTTAGAACCAATCATAAAGCCTGGTACATCTGCAAGGAAAAGCAGTGGAATATGAAAAGCATCGCAAAGCGCAATGAACCTTGCAGCTTTGTCTGCCGAATCATGAAATAGCACACCACCCTTAATCATTGGCTGATTCGCAAGAATACCAATAGCTTCACCATTTATTCGTGCCAAACCAGTAATCAATTCGCCTGCGAACAACTTTTTAATTTCAAAAAAAGAATTTTCATCAACAATATATTGAAGCAAATCGGTCATATTGAATGGTGTATTTTGATTTTCGGGTATTATCTCCGCTAGCTTTTTCTCGAAAAATTTTGGTGGTTTTGCTTCAACAACTGGTGGCTTTGATAAACAATTCGCAGGAAAAAACATCAGATAGTCACGCGCCAAATTGATTGCATGCACTTCATCTGTTGCGAGTACATCTCCACAACCAGAAACCGAACAATGCATTCTTGCGCCACCCATTTCCTCAAGTGTTACCTTCTCGCCAATCACCATTTCCGCCATTCTGGGAGAACCCAAATACATGGATGCGTTTCCATCCACCATGATCACCAGATCACAAAAAGCTGGTATATATGCACCTCCAGCAGCAGATGGTCCAAACAAGACGCAAACCTGTGGTATTTTCCCAGATAACCTAACTTGGTTGTGAAAAATCTTGCCTGCACCACGACGGCCAGGAAACATCTCGATTTGATCGGTGATGCGTGCACCTGCTGAATCAACAAAATAAACTAGCGGAATACGTAGCTTTTCGGCTGTTTCCTGCATTCGAATGATTTTTTCAACTGTGCGTGCTCCCCAAGAACCCGCTTTAACTGTAGAATCATTCGCAATCACACATATGTCTTGACCACCCACTCTGCCGATCATCGTTACCACACCATCTGCAGGTAAATCCTCACTCAGGCAATTTGCAAACGGGGCATCCTCTAAATAACTGCCCTCGTCAAACAAAAGCTTAAGTCTCTCCCTCACAAACAATTTCCCTTGTTCAGCATTCTTGAGATGATATTTCTCAGCACCACCTTGACGTATTCGCTCAAGATGGGTATAAAGCGTTTCTGAAAATTTGTTTTGATCTGACAAGCTGTTTTCCTCCAAAATTATTTTGCTTTGGTGACGCTATAAAATTTCAAATATTAGCTCCGAAATTTTATCAGAATCACTGCTTTCAGCTGTTTCTCTCAATTGATAATGCCGTTAAAATCACGAAGTATTTCCCAGTAAATAATGGGTTTCTTTTTTCTTTAAATGCTTGCAGCCCTTCTAGTCGATCGCTTGAAGCAATCGTGATTTCATATGCCTGTTCTTCAATAATAAGTCCTTCAGCGATATCACTGTCAAAGCCATTTTCAATCGCACGTTTTGCTTGTCTGACAGCAATGGGCGCATTCTTTGCTATTTGCTCGGCAATTCGAACTGCTTGACCAAGTAGCGCTTCAGGTGACGCAATATGTTCGATTAAACCAATTTCTAGTGCTTCATCTGCACTAACCTTCCTAGCTGTGTAAATGAGATCCTTGGCTCGCCCGATTCCAACTAACCTTGGCAACCTTTGGGTTCCACCTGCACCAGGAATAATGCCAACGGCCGTTTCTGTCAAACCGAAAACAGCCTTGTTAGAAGCAATTCGAATATCGCAAGCGATTGCGAGTTCTGTACCTCCTCCAAGTGCAACACCATTGATTGCAGCAACAATTGGACATGGAAACGAGGCAATCGCATTGATTGTTTTGCGAATAAGTGAAAGTGTTGATCGCACTTGTTCTATATCCATTCCAAGTCGCTCTTTGAGGTCAGCACCTGCACAAAAATACTTTGTGCCAACTCCCGTAATGATGAGGCACCGAACCGATTGATCCGACCGACAATTGATTAATACTTGATACAATTCTTCTAGAAGTCTCACTGATAAAGCATTCGCAGCTTCTGGGCGACTTAACGTGATTAGTACGATCTCATTACTTAGCCGTGATTCCAAGACGTGTTCCATATATCACCATTTTCACAAAGGTTTTTGAAACTCGATATTGCTTTTTTAAGGCTGTGTACCAAGAAAGTGTTGATTTTTCAATATTGAATTGTGCTCGGAAACGCAAATCATCAGAAACCTATGTCCTTGATATCCATGACGGAAGAAATTAGTCCTCACTTCTTCGCCTAATTCTATTAACATTCACGGTTTCTGATAATTTAACTGCCATAATAATACTAGTTGTCAACACTTCTTGAATAACCAATGCTCTTCAAAAGCTTTTTAAAAAAAAATATGTATCGTTATCAATGCTCTTCAATTGTGATTAATGTTTCACCCTCATTGACAAAATCACCTTCAGCAACATGTATTAGTTTCACTATTCCGCTTGTTTTCGATTGAATTGGAACCTCCATTTTCATCGACTCCAATATGACCAAATCTTGTTCAGCTTCAACGCTTTCGCCACTCTTTACAAGTATCTTCCAAACGCTGCCTGCCATAATAGCTTGAATGCTTTGCATATTTAACCTCCGATTACTGGTTTGTGATATAGGGATTGTGAACGTACTCCACAAGTCACACTTGAATAAATTTGTGAATAAAGTTTGTTGTTGTATCTCCTGTTTGAAATGCTGGATGAGCTACAATCTCACTCAATAAGGGTAGATTGGTTTTGATTCCTTCAATTTGATAATTTGAAAGTGCCTGTCGAAGGCGCTGAATTGCTTGATTTCGGTCATCTCCATGCACAATTAATTTAGCAATCATCGGGTCATAATATGGCGTTACTAATGAGCCCTTTTCCACTGCAAGCTCATGCCGAACCCCCTCACCATCAGGAAAAGCACAATCTGTGATCACACCTGGAGATGGGAAGAATGTCTTCGGATCTTCTGCATAGACTCGTACCTCAATGCTATGACCTTGCCTAAGAACATCATTCTGTTCATATCCCAATAGTTGCCCAGCCGCAATCCGAAGCTGTTCCTCAACTAAATCTAAACCAGTTATCTCCTCTGTGACTGGATGCTCTACCTGCAAACGAGTATTCATTTCCAGAAAATAAAAATTCTTATCTTCATCCACTAGAAATTCAACAGTTCCTGCATTCTCGTAACCAATTGATTTGGCAACATGGACTGCCATTTGACCCATTCTACTCCTTGTTATTTCATCAAGAAAAAGCGATGGCGCCTCCTCGACAATCTTCTGATGACGGCGCTGAATAGAGCACTCTCTTTCCCAAAGGTGAACTGTATTACCATTCGAATCGGCTAGCACCTGCACCTCGATATGGCGTGGATTCTGAATGTATTTTTCTAAATACATAGCACCATCACCAAAGTAGTCATGTGCTCGTTTTTGATTTCCAGCAAAGGCTTTTTCTAATTCCGTTTCTGAGTTGGCTACTTGAATACCAATCCCACCACCACCAGCAGAGGCCTTTAGCATCACAGGAAACCCAATATCTTTAGCAGCTTCTATGGCTTCAACTACACTAGTTAATGGGTAAGTAATTCCTGGAACAACTGGTACACCAGCTTTCTCCATGCTTCTTCGTGCCTCGACCTTACTCCCCATTTGTGCAATAACCATTGGTGAGGGTCCAATGAAAGCAATTCCTCTATCTAAGCAGCGCTTGGCAAACAAAGCATGTTCTGAAAGCAGCCCATACCCTGGATGAATGGCTTCTACTTGTGACAGAACTGCTATGTCTACAATTTTCTCGATTTGCAAAGAGCTTTCCTTGACCCGAACTCCACCAAGTGGATAAGCAAAATCTGCCATCTTAACATGCAACGCCATTTCATCCGCTTCAGAATAAATAGCAACAGTTTGAATCCCTAACCGCTGGCAGGTGCGGATAATTCGGACAGCAATTTCACCACGGTTTGCAATCAGTACTTTTTTAAACAAAACTCCACCACTTTCATTTTCTTAACTTGCTACTTTTAAAAATTTGAAAAAATCAACAACCAAGCTGCCGTGCGATTACCATTCTTTGTACTTCAGAAGTACCTTCGCCAATTTCTAGAAGCTT
>JAVBKB010000007.1:0-8855 GCA_031554275.1 Caryophanales bacterium
ACCTGTGATATTAGCAACGACTGCCCCTGCAAGACGAATGAAATCTAACCCGTGATGTTCATAGAAACGATTATCCTCCGTTGCAAGTAGTGCCTCTTCCACTTTCTTGGGAATATCTTCGTATTTCACAAAATCCCTTGATTGTGCCCCTAATTCTGTATAAAGATTACCGTCTTTATCAAGGATTTTTGAGGCAACTGGATCCTTTAGGCGCTTTTCATTTAAAATGGGAGCCTGTTTGACCCATATGGTAAATTGGATAGCAATCGCAATAGCTGCTACCATCATCAGTCCAAGAATAATTAACAATATTTTTTTCAAAACAGAGAATTTCTTTGTACCTTTTGTTTTCTTCTTATTTCGTCGTGTTGCTCGACTATTTTGAATGTCACTCATGTGAACCTACCTTCTATCATCTAAAAATTTCGATTGAATGATACTAATATAATCAATTCTTGGGAGAAATCCAAGCTTTATTGTCTGTGCTTTCTCAGCGATTTCATTTCTTGTAATTGATTTACGACCACCATTTTTCATTCTGTCCCAAAAGAAAAACAAGTCCTCAGCAAAGAGTAAATAGATTTCATCGTAACGAGCATAATGAATAAGAATGAAAGAAATTCCCTTATGATGAACAACTTGACGCATATGATCGACTTGATGATCATGTAAGTTCTGCAATGGAAAAGAAACCTGCTTCGTTTCTTTTGCCTCAAAATCAATATATTTCCCGCGAAAAACCCCGTTGTAGTCAGTAGTGGAAGCGGATTTGTAATATGCCTCTTTAATCACAGCAGCACTTCGCTGAGGGTAATCAACCTTAACAATTTGTATTGGGGTCGGTTTCTTATGGATTGCAGCAATATTATGTTCTAAATAGTACTGGTTAGAAGCGTCAATTGCTTCTTCAAAATCCATACCACGATTTGAGTAATCAACACTGGATGGCACAGAAGGCTCTCTCAGTTCTGTACCGGAGTACTTTTTCCCATTAGGATATTTGATCATTATTTTCAGTCTCCTTATATATATTATAACGTATAGTCCATTAGTTTTTGTCGAAAAAAAAATTTGAAAAAATATCATTGTTGGAAAAACACTACTTTTGTCGATCGGGAAGGAGAAACTACTACCTACACGAAATCCTTTTCAGAGAGATTGATTTTAGTTATTGGAGGACAATTCATGATTCCAAAATCGAAGATAGAGCAACTATTAGGAGAGATTGTCGAAGGAATCGACAAGCTAGAAGTATCGCTACTGGAAGTAACGAGCAATGAACAATTACAGATTAAAAAAGAATTCGAACAAACGTTAGATGCAGACAAAAATAATTTTGAAGAGAAACTAAATAAACTAGAGAATACCCTTTTTAATTTAAAATCGGATTGAGTATAGATCCAAGAATACCTGTGGAAAATCTAGAATCATTTCTCGGAACTTGGTTCTTTGGAATCAGTACTGCAGTATTTGATTAGGAACATCACCCATTTGTTATCATATATTAGAATGTCAGAAGTGGATTAAATACGAGCATTGTGTACCATTCGAAAAAATTCATTAGGGGGTTGTCAAATGGGTTTCATTCGCAATCTGTTAAATAAAAATGGCAGAAAAGGGATGACAGGACAATCCCAAGCACCGCAAATGAAACGTTCTAGAGGGAGAAGAAGGAATCAGCATAATCAATTAAGTCATCCACAGTTTGGATCTTTCCAACCCAATGCAAATTATCAGCAATTTCATTTAGCTAACCCTAGAGAATATGCTGAGAGAAATTTTCCATTTAACTCACCAGGTAGTTTTTATAATCAAGTGCCAATGCATTTCGAAAATAGCTATCAAGAAAATGACTTTTATAAAAGTAGTATGTATAACCAAACTCCAGAGTTTAGTGGATTCATGCAGCCGAATTATTATGAAAATGAACAGTTTGAACGTCCAATAGCGGACAGCTACAATTCAAATCAATCGTTCCCAGGAAACGCATTCTACAATCAATCGCCAATGAATCCTTACGGTCAACAAGCAATGTCACCGAACTTATACGGAAATCAGTCGATGCCAGTGAATCCTTACGGCCAAGCAATGTCACCGAACTTATATGGAAATCAGTCGATGCCAGTGAATCTGTTCGATCAACAAGCAATGTCACCGAACTTATATGGAAATCAGCCGATGCCAGTGAATCCTTATGATCAAACAACGTCGCCGTACCCCCAGAATAATGGGTTTGACCCACAAAATCAATCGATGATTGCACGTCCTCCCAATCCATACGATCATCAGTTTATGCCAACTAATCCACCTAATTCATATAGCCATCAACCAGTGCTCGACACACCATTTAGTAATCCTTCACAAAACACTTTTCCACCGACGAAGCTTTTTGGGAATCCATTAATGCAAAATCAACCACTGTCCCAGTTCTCAAATCAACAATCCAATCCTAATCCTTTTCAACAGCTTCAACAAAACCAAGCGCCTTATCAAATGAATAATTCTTTTCAGCAAAAACCATCTGGTATCGGTAACATCCTGACCCAGTTTAAGTCGCAAAATGGTTCCCTTGATTTCAACAAAATGGTGGGGACAACAAGTCAAATGGTTTCTGCTGTTAACCAGGTTTATGGGTTAGTGAAAGGAATTGGGGGCATTTTCAAAGTGGGCGGTTTATGAAGTTAATCATTTTTGTTTATTTGAGAAAACTTGTGAAACAAGGTATACTTAATTGTTATCACCAATTTTTATAATTGTGAATCTCAGTAAATGTTGTAGGAGTCGTTATGGGAAAAAAAATTCAAGAAATAGACTATAGTAAATATTTTGATACAGTCCTTACCGCACCTTCACTGAAGGATGCAAAGAAACGCGGTAAGAAGGCAGTCGTATATGAGCATGATTTTTCAATTGATGAAGAGCTACGCAATCTGGGAGTAGGTAAACGATTCTACATTCGCACCTATGGATGCCAGATGAATGAGCATGATAGCGAGGTTATGACGGGGATTTTCATCGCCCTTGGATATGAACCTACAGATGATACTTCGAATGCAGATGTGATATTGCTCAATACATGTGCTATTCGCGAGAATGCTGAGAACAAGGTTTTTGGTGAGATTGGTAACATGAAAACGCTGAAAAGGGAAAGACCTGGGTTGTTAGTAGGCGTTTGTGGTTGCATGTCACAGGAAGAAACCGTAGTAAACAAAATTCTGCAAAAGCACCCACAAGTAGATATGATCTTTGGCACCCATAACATTCATCGGTTGCCGCAGATTTTGAAAGAGGCATACTTATCTAAAGAAATGGTCGTTGAGGTTTGGTCAAAAGAGGGAGATATCATTGAGAACTTGCCAAAGGTTCGAGATGGTAAGGTCAAGGCATGGGTGAACATCATGTACGGCTGTGACAAATTCTGCACGTATTGTATTGTACCTTATACACGGGGTAAAGAACGTAGCCGATTGCCCGAGGATATCATTCAAGAGGTTCGGGAGTTAGCAGCAGCAGGCTATCAAGAAGTGACTTTACTTGGTCAAAATGTTAACGCCTATGGGAAGGACTTTGCGGATCAAAACTACAGCTTAGGTCATTTGATGGATGAAATCCGTAAAATTGGAATTCCGAGAGTCCGTTTTACAACAAGCCATCCACATGATTTTGATGATTATTTGGTTGAAGTGCTGGCGAAGCGGGGGAATCTGATGGATTACATTCATCTGCCAGTGCAATCGGGTTCATCAGAAATCCTCAAGAAAATGGCTCGCAAATACACAAGGGAAGAATACCTCAATCTTGTTGATAAAATCAAAAAAGCAATTCCTGATGTTGCGCTAACCACAGACATCATTGTTGGTTTTCCGAATGAAACGGACGAGCAGTTTGAAGAGACGCTTTCATTGTATCGCACAGTTGGTTACGACCTCGCCTTTACATTTGTTTATTCGCCTCGCGAAGGGACTCCAGCAGCCGAGATGATAGATGATGTGCCAATGGAAGTGAAGAAGGCGAGATTGCAGAAACTAAATAACCTAGTGAATGAAATAGCATTGGAAAAAAACAAACAATTTGAAGGACAAGTTGTTGAAGTGCTTGTTGATGGTAAGAGTCAAAAGAATGAAACCGTGCTTGCAGGATATACTTCCAAAAACAAACTTGTGAACTTCAAAGCTCCAGAAACAACAATTGGCAAGATTGTGAAAGTGGAAATTACGAAAGCAAAAACCTGGTCACTAGATGGGGAATATGTTGAATAAAATACAAGTTTCAAATATCTCCAAATGACAACACGATGTTTACGCTAGGAAGTATTCGCAAGGCTTGGCAATAAAAAGCTCTCGCGCAAAGTTAGTACTAAGGAGTTTTCCGGAAATTTTTCTTGAATATTCTCGACGTTCTGATCAAAACGCAGATCAATTATTCTCAGATAATGTCTCATTTTGGACGTTTTCGTTACTTCGCGGTACAATGTATACAATTAACTATGTACACACGAAGGTGGTTATATGACACAGATAACAAAAGACGACATTATTGAAAAGACAAAAGAGCTTGCCAAAATGATTGCTGAAACTGAAGAGGTGTCATTTTTCAAACAGGCAGAAGAGCAGCTGAATGAAAACGAGAAAGTAAAAGGTTTGCTGAAAATGATCAAGGACTTGCAGAAACAAGCTGTTAACTTTGAACATTATGGCAAAACAGAAGCATTAAACAAAACGGAAACAACTTTGGAGAAAATACAAGATCAATTAGATGATATGCCGATTGTGCAAGATTTCAAGCAGTCTCAACTAGAAGTAAACGATTTGCTGCAAATGGTTACAACGGTGATTTCTAATACAATCACGAATGAAATTATCACTGCGACTGGCGGGAACTTACTATCAGGTGAAACTGGTTCGAAAGTTCGGAATAGTGATTGTGCTCATGAAGCAAAATGAATAAGGCTTGAAATTGATACAAAAAAACACTGAATAAAGTTTTCAGTGTTTTTTTTGGTTTAAATTTTTTCGGATTTTTTTCCTCGTTCATAATTTTTTCACTTTGCCAATAAAGTTCAAGAAAATCAACTTACCAATCGGAATATTGAGCAGAATTCAAAAGAGTTTGTCACAATTTATACAATTAATATGCGTAAATGCATAATTATTGTATAAATAAATAATAATTGTGAATTTTGTTGATTTTAGTATACGAGTCGAATTATTCTTACAGTGGATCTTTGCCCAATAAAGTTTGTGGCAGAGGCTACTGGATGGCCATCCACAAATATATGAAATTATGAGTAGGAGTGAAAATCATGGACATTAGTAATCGTTATCTAGTAAATGCTGAAACTGTAGCCATTCTTCCAGAATTCAAAGTAAAGGGAGCAAAAGCACAAATTATTGAACGAAATCGTGCTTTTTTTGTTAATCAGACACCTTTAAATATAATCGAGAGTAGTCTGTTAATGTATGGTGCAAATCTAAAGGGCGCAAGGCAAAGTAGTTTGTATCATATGGGAGCTGTTCATCGACCTCCACTCATGATTAGCGGTGAAAAGGACATTTTCTTCTACACAAGTGAGGCTATGAGCAATCCGGAAAATATTTGGTTATCTGTCTCCTTCACGAAGAGATTGATAAGAAAAACGGCTTTGAAAACGGAAGTCATTTGTACAAATGGACTAACGATTGAGATCAATGTAAGTCATGGTTCTTTAAGCAATAATTATTTGCGTGGCTTGCATCTGAAGAAATTGAAGGATGAAATGATGAAAGAGAGTACAAATTCCAATCAAGTATCGAAATACCCAGTTCCAGAAAGTAAAGAACCGCAGCTTGTAAGAGATAGTAATGCATTAAGTTATATATTTAAGCAGTCCGAATGAGTAATCAATTAATAATTGTCATGAGCCCGTACAAATTGCATAAATTATAAGGAATTAGTTGCAGCAATTAATCTCCAAACTTTGATACTTATTCACACTAGACATTTAGCCCGCATAACATGGATTGAGAAAGCATAGTGGTACTTGAAAGTGAATGCTATGCCATTGTAATGGGGGGGTTCCTTGCATGTCGCAACAATATCGAGAGATTATCACGAAAGCTGTGGTTGCTAAAGGGCGAAAATTTACAAAAGCAAGTCACAAAGTTAATCCTGGTCACAAGCCTTCGAGTATCTTAGGGTGCTGGATCATTAATCATAATTATAATGCCAAAAAGAAGGGCAAGAAAATTGAGATTAGTGGTCGTTATGATGTAAACGTATGGTACTCACATCAAGATAATACGAAAACCGAGGTTGTCACAGAACAAATCACTTATGTAGAGGAAATAAGGCTTAAATACAGAAATGATGCTTACTTTGATGACAACGAGGTTTTGGCAAAAGTGATTCAGCAACCAAATTGTGTTGAGTGCCTGATCGCACCAAATGGAAAAATAGCTGTAATAGTCGAGCGAGAATTCCTTACTGAAGTGATTGGCGAAACAAAGATTGTTGTTGCGGTGTCGGACTATGCTGATGAAGATAGCTCGTGGGAAAATGAAATTGATGATGAGGAATTAGAGGATATTGATACTGATTTCCTCAAGGAAATGCCACAGGATTGACTGCGGAAGCAACAAAACCCTCTTGAAAAAAGAGAATAGGCTGGAACAATGTGAAGGTGAAAATCTTCCTTTGTTCCAGCTTTTTTTCAGAACCATAGCTTGTTAGAAAAATCTCGACAAATTTTGACGTAGACTTTTTCATAAGATAACCAATTCCCAAAAATATTCTGTGATATAATATTTGATGAAAAAAGTCAGTGATTGAGGTAAATATATGACCACTTATACACCCATGATTCAGCAATATTTAGCTGTGAAAGCAGATTACCCAGACGCATTTCTATTCTACCGTCTTGGTGATTTTTATGAAATGTTTTTTGAGGATGCCTTGAAGGCTTCTCGCGAGTTAGAGATTACCTTAACCAGTCGTCAAGGTGGTGTTGAGGAACCAATTCCGATGTGTGGGGTGCCACATCACTCTGCTCAGGGTTATATTGAAACCCTTGTTTCTCGAGGGTATCGGGTTGCAGTTTGCGAACAAGTAGAGGACCCTAAAGAAGCAAAGGGGATTGTGCGCCGGGAAGTCGTGCAGCTCATTACGCCTGGAACTGTAATGGAAGGGAAGAACCTTTTTGATAAGGAAAATAACTATATCGGGGCAATAACACAATTCAGTCAAGATCATTTCGGTTTGGCTTATATTGATTTGACAACTGGTGAGCAAAAAGTCACTTATTTATCAGATGGATTCTATGAGTGCCTAAATGAAATTTCTGTGCTAGACATGAAGGAAGTTGTGGTCGCTGAGGATTTCGATACAGCATTGCAAAAGCAAATTATTGATCGAGGTGTCTTGGCAATTTCTTATGAAAATGATGTGCAGTCTGACTCACCACTTCTGAATAAGTTGACAGAACCTACACTGCAAATCACTAGCGCTCGCCTGTTAAACTATGCGATCAAGACACAAAAACGTAGTCTGGAGCATTTACAACCTGTTGAAGTTGTTGAAACAAAGAATTATATGCAAATGGATTACTTCTCGAAAAGAAATCTAGAATTAACGGAAACAATTCGCTCTAAATCGAAGAAGGGCTCATTGCTGTGGCTATTGGATGAAACGAAAACGGCGATGGGTGGCAGACGTCTTAAAGAATGGATGGAACGCCCACTTCTAAATCAAGAATTCATTACACATCGACATAATCTTGTGGCAACGTTTATTACACGATTCTTTGAACGTGAAGGGATTCGTGAGCTATTAAATGAAGTCTACGATTTAGAAAGATTGGTTGGTAGAATTGCATTTGGTAACTGTAATGCCCGTGATTTACTACAATTAAAACGATCTCTGCAGCAAATCCCAGCAATTAAGGAGCAGCTATTGGCGATGCAATCCGAGGATACTAGCAAAATGGTGAGCACGATTGATTGCTGTGAAGTTGTGGCAGAGCTGATAGACCAAGCAATCAATGAGAATCCGCCGATCTCAATTAAGGATGGCGAGATCATTAAAAGCGGTTATCATATTGAATTAGATCAGTATCATGATGCAGCAAAGAATGGAAAGAGTTGGATTGCGAAGCTTGAAGCTGACGAAAAAGAACGGACAGGCATTCGCTCACTCAAAGTGGGCTACAACCGTATTTTTGGGTACTATATTGAAATTACCAAATCAAATTTAGCAGGGCTTGATGATTCACGATATGAACGCAAACAAACCTTAGCAAATGCAGAGCGCTTTATTACGCCAGAGCTGAAAGAAATGGAATCCATTATTTTAGAAGCAGAAGAGAAGAGTGTTACATTAGAATTTCAACTATTCGTAGAAATTCGTGATCAAATCAAACAGCATATTGATGGTCTGCAGAAGTTAGCAAAACAAGTAAGTGAAATTGATTGCCTCCAATGCTTTGCCAAGGTTAGTGAGGATCGGCAGTTTGTCCGTCCGACTATTGCAAATGACCAAACGCTTGTGATCAAGGGAGGTAGACATCCAGTAGTTGAGAAGGTGCTTGGAGCGAGAGAATATGTAGCAAACGATGTGAATTTGAATTCCTCTGATCGAGAAATACTGCTATTAACAGGACCGAATATGTCTGGTAAAAGTACATACATGCGCCAGGTTGCCCAAATTGTACTGTTAAATCAAATTGGTTGCTTTGTTCCTGCAGAAAACGCAATATTACCGATTTTCGATAAAGTATTTACACGAATTGGTGCTGCAGATGACTTAATTTCGGGGCAAAGCACATTTATGGTCGAAATGCTTGAAGCACGAACGGCAATGGTGCATGCTACTAAGAACAGCTT
>JAVBKB010000088.1:0-13792 GCA_031554275.1 Caryophanales bacterium
CATACAATTTCATAGTGTGATATTCTTCACCAAAATTTTATCATATTCTCTACCTGAACTCCAATAGTTCACTTCGTTTGCTTTTTCGTAAGACTGTACCATGCAATAAGATACTGTAATACGATGTTTTTAATAGGTCCAATAAAATTAGCTGTGTACCAAGAAAGTGGTTTTTTTACCATGAAATCATCAGAAAACCTTCTGTCCCCTTGATTTCCATGAAGTGAAAGAAATTAGTCCCCCACTTCCTGTTGTCATAATAATATTTCGAGCTGTCAACACTTCTTGAGAACACAGCCACAAATTCAATGCATTTTGTAACATATTTTTGCATGTTAATCTTGTTTTCTAGTTGAGTCACTTATAAAAAAAGGTTAAAATGATATTAACAAAAAACAAGGAGTACAAATGATGAGCAGAAAAACACAAAAATTTGTTGTTTATTTACTATTAATTCTTATGATCGCTTTTTCGATTACAACTGGATTGACTTTTTTACTTAACTAAATGTGCTTATAAAGTAATTACTTCATATTCGCTTGCTAAAGCAATAAAGTGCGCCATCGTACTTTTCGTTCCGACAACTAGTTCATTTGCTAATTCATAGTGATTCAAGCAGGTAGTACAAAGTAGCACTTCAACACCTGCATCTGCTATTTCCTTCAAATGTACTGAAATAAGCGATTGCTTTGTTGCCAGAAGCACACCACTGTTCATCAAGAAAATCGCTCTCGGTTTGTTTTCTTGTTGTTTCAGCAATGTGAAGAAGTTTTCAAGAATAGCTTCACCTAGTGCTTCGTCACCCCTACCCAAGGTATTGGCATTTACAAATATAATCTTATTTTTCATCATGATGATCCCCTTATTATCTAAAGTAAAACCACCTTCATCACTACATATGTGTAGTTTAACGAGGTGGTTTTTGAATTGAATTTAACCTTTAAATCTCTTCACAATAAGTGTCGAAAAGCGTTTGTAATTTACCTGCAACTTCTTGTGCAGAACATCCCTCAATTTCTGAACGTTCAATCATGCTGCAAATTTTGCCATCCTTCAACAATGCAAATGACGGAGATGAAGGTGCATATCCAGTGAAATATTCTCTTGCTTTTTCTGTAGCTTCACGATCTTGACCAGCGAACACCGTCACTAAGTGGTCTGGACGCTTATCATAATTAACAGCATAACTTGCAGCAGGTCTTGCTGAGCCGCCAGCGCATCCACATACAGAATTAACCATTACAAGTGTAGTACCGCTTTGAGTAAGTGCTGCATCAACTTCCTCTGGTGTAGCTAATTGCTGGTAACCTGCATTTAGCATATCCTAACGATCATTTTTGACAACCTCATTCATAAACAAATCAAAATTCATATTATTTAACTCCACCTTTCTTAAAAATTATATCAAATTAGTTTGCCGTAAACAATTTTCACTTAAACATTTTGCAGAATTTTATTTCTGATAAATTATTCTGTTACTCAAACATCTTACGAATACGCTTTCAAAATGATCAATTTATTACTTTAAAATGATCCATTGAACAAAGCCTTAATTCAAAGCTTTAAATCTGGTAGCAATATTTTCAGTAGTAAATCCAAACTTTTCAATCAATAAATCTCCAGGCCCAGAAGCACCAAATCGATCAATTGCCAACACATCACCATTCAAACCTACGTACTTATGCCACCCCAGTGAAGCTCCCATTTCAATAGCCAATCGCTTAGAAACAGTCTTGGGCAAAACGGACTCTTTGTAGTCTGCAGATTGTGCATCAAAAAGATCCCAAGAAGGCATACTCACTACAGAAACATCAATCCCATCTGTTTGAAGTTGGGCCTGTGTCTTAATTGCTAATGCGACTTCTGAACCAGTTGCCAGAAGAATTCCATCGGGAACATCTTTCTCAGCTTTCGACACAATATATGCTCCCCTCTCAACACCCTTTTGTATAGATTCTGTAGTTCCTGGAAGGATCGGCAAATCTTGACGAGAGAGAACGAGTAAAGTCGGTTTTGACACAGAGGTTAGTGCTAATTTCCATGCTGCAATTGTTTCATTAGCATCAGCTGGTCGAATGACAGATACGTTAGGCATTGCGCGAAACGAAGCGAGGTGCTCAATCGGTTCATGCGTTGGACCATCTTCTCCTACTGCAATGCTATCGTGCGTAAACACATAAGTAACTGGTAATCCCATCAGTGCTGATAAGCGCACCGCTGGACGAACATAGTCAGAAAAAACAAAGAAAGTGCCTCCAAAGACATGCAATCCACCATGTAGTGCCATACCATTCAAGCATGCACCCATCGCAAATTCACGAACCCCAAACCAAATATTTTTGCCTTTGTAATCCTTTTTCGAAAAATCTCCTAGCCCATTGAGATAAGTTTTGTTAGAACCTGCAAGGTCAGCGGACCCACCAAAGAAACTTGGAACTGTTTTTGCGATCGCATTCATGATTTGACCACTAGCATTTCTAGTCGCAACTGGTTTTGTAGGATCAAATACTGGTAGTGTTTCCTCCCAATGAGCTGGCATTTCACCAACCAATGCACGAATTAATTGTTCCGACTTCTCAGGGTACACTTCATCGTATTGAGCAAAAAGCTGCTTCCATTCTGCTTCTTTCTTCACACCAGGAGTAACGATTAATTCTTCAGTTCTTGCATATACTTCTTCGGGAGCGTGGAAGCTGTTTTCATGCGCCCAACCCCAAGCAGTTTTGGATAATGTTGACTCAGATTCACCCAGTGGTGAACCATGTGAAGCAGATTTCCCTGCTTTATTTGGCGAACCATATCCAATGATTGTTTTGACTTCTATCATTGTTGGTCTTTTCTCATCTGATTTGGCATCTAATAATGCTTGATAAATTGCATTCAAATCATTGCCGTCTTCCACTCTTAGGTATTGCCATCCATACGATTCAAATCGGTCTCGAACACTCTCGCTGAAAGACATATGTAAATCACCGTCAAGTGAGATATCATTTGAATCATAGAGAACAATTAATCTTCCTAAACCAAGATGACCTGCTAAAGAAGCAGCCTCAGCGGAAACGCCCTCCATTAGGTCGCCATCTCCACATAATGTATAAGTATAGTGATCAACCATTGTAATATCTTTTTCATTATATGATTCAGCCAAATGGCGCTCTGCCATTGCCATCCCTACTGCCATTGAAATTCCTTGACCAAGCGGGCCAGTTGTGGCATCTACACCATCAGTGTGCATGTATTCTGGGTGACCAGGTGTTTTGCTACCCCATTGACGAAAATTCTTTATTTCATCCATTGGCAAATCGTAGCCAGAAAAGTGAAGTAAGCTATATAAAAGCATGGAGCCATGACCAGCTGAAAGAATAAAGCGATCTCGATTAAACCAATTTGGGTTTTTGGGATTATGATTCATGATTCTGCTCCAAAGTACATAGGCCATTGGTGCAGCCCCCATTGTGATCCCAGGGTGACCAGAATTCGCTTTATCAATAGCATCAAGAGAAAGCGAACGAATTGCATTTATAACTAATTGATCTGTACTTGTAAACATCTTTTTCTCCTTTTGTTATGAAGTTTCTTTTAGTTGCAGCTCATGAAATCCGATATAATTTGAATAACTTTTTTGAACATTACTAAAGAGGATTATTTAATGAAGTGATTCCTTACTTCGAAGCTGTTTAACTTTTTCAGGTGTAACATCATTTCCTTCTGGATCAATTAAAGTGAGATTCGAAAGTGTATTTTCAATTGATCCCCGAAAAGCACTTATATATTCCTTGCGAAGAACCTGTTGCTCTGCCATTTCTAGATCGGTCAGACCCTCTAATTTCGATTTCCTTGCCAACTGATTAATTCTTGCCATTTTCTCATTTGAAAGCAATTTACCACCCACATTTTTTTATTTTTAATATTACACCATGAATCAAAAAAAGTCTTCTTTTTACAAGAAGACTGACGAAAAATATGTGAACTTTAAATATTAACAAAATTAGGAGTACTACTTGGCATCTGCCAGATGCAAGTCTCCGTTTAATTGAATGTCTACAGGAATGTACAGCTTTTGACCAGGTGAAATATTATTCGCATCAATAGAATTATTCTGCTCTACCCAACTTACAAACTCAGCTTGTTTAGAAGTTGAACTTTCATATTGTGTAGCGATACTCCAAACAGTATCACCATGTTGAATGGTTACTTGCTTATATTGATTAGCAGGATCTGATTGTTGATTCACCCAGTAAGTTGTAAAGGAAACTAGAAGTAGAACAACTAAGATAGTATAAATATGATTTAAAATGAACTTTTTCATGATAGATAACCCCTTTTCGAATGTATGTTCTTCCAAATGTATGTTCTCTATATTTAGATTTTATACGAACACCAGTTTACTTGTCAAGCTTTTTTCGAACGACTGTTTGTGTTTTTATAGATTAAATGCTATACTCCTAATAGAAAAGTCTGCGGAGGTATTCCCATGAAGAAAATTTCAAAACGCCAAGAACAAGTGCTTAATTTCATTATTAATGAAGTAAAGTCTAAAGGATATCCACCTTCTGTCCGTGAAATAGGTGAAGCCGTAGGGCTAACATCTAGCTCCACAGTTCATGGTCATCTTAGTAGACTAGAGTCTAAGGGCCTTATTCGACGAGATCCCACAAAGCCTCGTGCAATCGAAATACTAGACGAACGCTTCAGCCATCCTATTCATCAAGCTACTGAAGATATGATGCAATCAGTTGTGAATGTGCCTGTCATTGGCAAAGTGACTGCTGGAACACCGATTACTGCTATTGAGAATGTTGAAAACTATTTCCCGCTACCAGATAATATGTTATATGACTCTAACTCCCTCTATATGCTAGAAATAAGTGGAGATAGCATGATAGAGGCTGGTATTCTTGATGGTGATTTAGTTTTGGTTAAGAAACAAAGTGATGCCAAGAATGGTGATATCATCATTGCCATGACAGATGAAGATGAAGCGACTTGCAAACGTTTTTTCAAGGAAAACGATCATATTCGACTACAACCCGAGAATTCTTCACTTGAACCAATTATTGTCCAGAGTGTTTCTATCTTAGGAAAAGTCGTCGGCTTGTATCGAAGAGACATACATTGATACATACTCATTACTTCACACCAAATCTTGAAAAGTAGCAATCCGACAATTAAAAGGATATACGATGACCCATCCAAATTTTTTCCCTTTGCAATAATTTCAGCAGAAATATTTATTTTTTTCGTGGACGACAAAAAGCCGCCTAACAATTTATCTGTTAGACGGCTATTTTTTAAGCATTGATTATTTCAGATCTTTTGTTTCTGCTCTTCGTACGTACGCACTGAGTCCGAATTCTAATACAAAGACATGTAACTTTCTCTTTCCCATGGATGGACATTCATTCTAAAAGCGTCACATTCGATTTCTTTTGCCTCAAGGAAGTGTTCAAGAATATGCGATCCAAGCGCATCCTGAATTATTTTGTCCTCTTTCAAAAGGCGCATAGCTTCCTGCAATGAACCTGGCAAGTCTGAAATCCCTTCTGCACGACGCTCATCAGGAGTCATTGCATAGATATTGCGATCAACTGGATCAGAGGCAGCTTTTTTCTTTTTAATGCCATCCAAACCAGCTTTCAAAATAACTGCCATTGCTAAGTATGGATTCGCCATTGGATCTACACTTCTTACCTCAATCCGGGTACTTAAGCCTCTTGAAGCAGGAATCCGAATTAATGGGCTACGATTTTTGTTGGACCAAGCAACATAACATGGTGCTTCATATCCAGGTACTAAACGTTTATAAGAGTTAACGGTTGGATTTGTTACAGCGGTAAAATTCATCACGTGATCTAAGACACCCGCAATAAAGTAATTGGCATCCTGACTAAGTTTCAATTCAGTTCCTTCATCAAAGAACGCATTCTCTTTTCCCTTAAATAAAGAGATGTTGCAATGCATTCCCGATCCTGGTAAACCGTGCACAGGCTTCGCCATAAAGGTAGCATGTAAGCCATGGTTACGCGCAATCGTTTTTACTGCCAATTTAAATGTTTGAATATTATCACATGCGGTTAATGCATCAGCATATTTAAAGTCAATCTCATGTTGACCCATGCCAACTTCATGATGCGATGCTTCTACTTCAAAGCCCATTTCCTCTAGTTCAAGTACGATATCTCGACGGCAGTTTTCACCAAGATCAGTTGGAGCGAAATCAAAGTAGCCACCCTTATCATTCAATTCTAATGTTGGCTCACCCTTTTCATCCAGTTTAAATAGGAAAAATTCAGGCTCAGGTCCAAGGTTAAAACTTGTGTAGCCAAGCTCTTTCATTTCTTCTAACACACGCTTTAAATTCCCACGCGGATCACCTGCAAAAGGGATTCCATCAGGAGTGTAAATATCGCAAATCAAACGACCAACAGCGCCAGTTTCTCTAGTCCATGGAAAAATCGCCCAAGTATCTAGATCTGGAAACAAATACATATCTGACTCTTCGATTCGGACAAATCCCTCAATAGATGAGCCATCAAACATCATTTGATTGGCAAGCGCCTTATCTAATTGTGAAATAGGAATTTCAACGTTTTTGATGATGCCAAAAATATCGGTGAACTGTAAGCGAATAAACCTTACATTTTCTTTTGCAGCCATTTCCTTAATAATTTCTTTAGTAAACTCCCTTTTCATACAATCATCTCCTAATTATTTTTAATTAATTTTTAAAAAAATTTGTGTTTTTTCCAGAATTAAATCTTCCAGCATCTTTGAATTCATTTCTTAAAAGCTTACGAATTTCCGATTCAGAAATCTTTTCTTTATCAGACTTTTCAGGTGAAATCCATTCCTTCTCAAGAAATTTTTTTTTAATTCCTGCAATGCTAATTCCCTCATCGATAAGCTTAATGATTTCCTCCAGTTTTTCAAGATCTTGAAATGAGTATAGACGATGCTTTCCTTCAGTTCGAGCAGGTTGTATCAAGCCATTTTCTTCATAGTAGCGTATCTGTCGAGCAGTTAAACCCGTCTGTTGCATCGCAGTACCAATCGGGAATAATGGCGTGGTTTTCATGTCTTTTTCAGCCACATTGATACATCCTTTCTTCGAAAAATCAGTTTACTTAAAGATTATATGTATTCCGCGTCATAAATGTCAACACGTTATGTTAGAAAACCTAACATCACTCGAAAATATTTTTTTTATGATACACTAATCGAAAAACAATCGGAGGGTTAAAAACAATGTTGCTAGACGAAATCATGCTTGAGCTAGAACAAATGGGAACTGAGCAAACAAAGAAAACCTTTCTTAGACATGGTGCAGTTGAACCGCTTTTCGGTGTAAAAATCGGCGACATGAAAAAGCTAGTGAAATATATCAGAAAAGACCATCAACTTGCTTTAGATTTATTTGCAACAAACAATTCAGATGCTATGTACTTGGCTGGTTTGGCAATTGACCCAAAGAAAATGTCAAAGGAAGTTTTAAAGAAATGGATAAAGCAAGCGAGCTGGTATATGATTGCTGAATGTCCTGTGGCAAGTGTTGCCGCAGAATCAAAATTTGCACTTGAACTTGCTCGTGAGTGGTTATATTCTGAGCAGGCGATCACACGATGTGCTGGTTGGAACACGTACACAAATTATTTATCAATCACTCCAGATGATCAATTAGACTATATTGAAGTTCAAAAGCTGTTAACTAAAGCAGGTGATACTATCCATCAAGAAGAAAACAGAGTGCGTTACAATATGAATAACTTCATAATCGGAGTTGGTACTTTCGTGGGATCACTACACGGGGACGCAAGGATAATTGCTGAAAAGGTGGGAAAAGTGTCAGTGAACCTTGGTGACACCGCTTGCAAAGTTCCTCTTGCTACCTCCTACCTAGAAAAAATCGAAGCAACAGATCGGATTGGCTACAAAAAGAAGTCTTGTAGATGTTAGAATCGAGAATGCTTATTAAATCGAAAAACCAACAGAACTTATTAGTCTAATTGTTTGATGAAACAAGATTTTAGTAGCACAATGAACTTGAAATCCGCTACATAGAAAAAATACTAAGGTTAGAAATGGTAGCTCAAAATCCGACCTACACCGCTAATCTTAGTATTATATTTCAATATATAACTATTCAAAAAAGACTAAATTTCAAAATTTCTCTCGTCTGTATTAACAATATAAATCTCAGTTGATGCCTGACAATACCTTTGTACAAGGCTGTTAAGCTCGTCCACCGCACCAATGAGTCGTCTTCTATCTTCTTCCGCAATACATTCGACCACAAGCACTGCCTTTTCTGTATCATTTGTCAGTTTTGACAAATCTGATTCCCGCCAATTAAATGAACGACAAATGATTTTTTCATCGTCTTTATAAATCACTTCACCTGCTGGAGGGAATTCGTCTTCTGCTTCTCCTAAAGGACGAAATGGTTCTACACCTGTACCGAGGGTCAGTTGTAAATCACCCACTAACGAATCGATATCTTCTCCACCACACGGCAAAAAATGTTTAATTGAAATCGCATTATAGATATCCACAAGTGGATTAATTGATGGCAATGGCTTATCATTAGCAACCCGTCGAAGTAGCGCTTCAATTGAAGAACGATTCTTTTTCTCTCCAAACTGTTTATATGCCTCTCGCCAATTCTTAACCACCTCAAAGTCCATTAGGGCAGTCTCACCGATTTTTTCTTTTGAAAGAATTACGCTATCAGCAAGAATTTTTTCACCTACCTCTGATGGCTGGTTGTTAATTCCCGTGCAGACAATAACTCCTAAAGTAAGATTTGGATACATTTCGAAAATCTGATCGGACACTTTAAATTCCAAAACCCTTGCACCTCCAAAATAAATGTAAAATTCATATTAATATTATTTGTACTTAATATGCTTTAAAATACATCCCGACTTCGATATCAATGATTCCCTTTTCACCTGGCTGAAGCTGACTAATTAGGTTCGGGTAGTAGGATAGGTTCTGTGCTAAATTATTGATATTTCCGACAACCTTCATTCCATCATTCATGTACATATAAATACAACTCGGATCAGTTTCTTTAGGATCATAATGTACTTCGGAAATTCGGTTCAAAATATCTGCTGGTACTTGGCTAAGTTCGCCAACTAAGTTTGCTAAATATTCGTCTGAGCTAAATCCAAAAAATATCGGCAAATCGGTTGAAGGAGTGGCAGTACCCATCTCTAGTTTGATTACACCGCTTTCAAGAATGGGCGCGTAGATTGTTTCTGTCTTGGCATATCCGATTGGTTTGGATTCTGCAATTTCAATCCTCAAAGTATTCGGAAATGATTTACTGATTTTGACTTGATGTATTTCTTTATGTTCCTCTAATCTCTGTTGCAGATCCTTTGAGTTAAATGTGATGAACAAATCCTCTTCTTGGATGTCACCCCATGCCTTAATTTCTGCCAATGTCACATAGGAATTTCCACTGAGTTTAATGTTGCCTAATTTACTAAAGGAAGAATTAAAGTACACGATAAGCACCATAAGCACGAAGAAAATCGTCAAAAGCACCTTTAATCGGAACTTTGCTTTTTGTCTTCGTGTTTCTTTTAATTGAGGAATTCTATCTTCTAATGAAACAACATTTTTTTTCATGCATAACACCTTTATTAAAAAAATCTAGATGACAATCTCATGCCATCTAGATTATAACACAGTCTATGTGTAGCCTGAAACAATCACTTTGATAATTAATCACCCAGCATAAGGCGAATTGTCGACCCCTCTTGAACTTTCACACCAGGTTCTGGCGATTGCTCAACCACTTTATTGCCAACGCCTTCAATCTCTGTTTTTAAATTATATAACTGATTCACAATTTCATCCTTTGTTAAACCGACTAGGTTTGGAGCAGTCACTGTAACTGGGTCGGGCCAACGATATTCTTTTTCTATTTGTTCTGTCCTTTTCTCCACGCCTAGCGCTGGTAACATATCTTCCAACATATTGCCAACAATCGGTGCGGCTACTACCCCACCAAACTGCTGTGTGCCTTTTGGGTTATCAACTGCTACATATACTACAATCTCCGGTTTATCAGCAGGCGCAAAACCAATAAATGATACAATGTGATTGTTTTCTAAATAGTGACCATCCTGAGCCTTTTGAGCAGTTCCAGTTTTGCCGCCAACACGGTAATTATCTACATATGCACCACGTCCTGTTCCCAATGCAACGACCGACTCGAGTGCTTCTCGAACTTGTTTCGAAGTTTCTTCGGAAATGACCTTGCGCTTTGCTTGTGGTTTCTTATCCATAACCACTTCGCCAGTTGTTGGATCAAGGATTTCTTTTGCGATAAATGGTGTGTAGAGTGTGCCACCGTTAATTGCTGCAGAAACTGCCATTACTTGTTGGATCGGTGTCACTGATACACCTTGTCCAAAAGCAGTTGTCGCTTGTTCAACAGGACCTACTTGGCTCATTTTGAACATAATTCCTGTACTCTCGCCTGACAAGTCAACACCTGTTTTCGTGCCAAAACCAAAGGCATTGATGTAAGAAAATAATTTGTCTTTTCCCAAGCGATTGCCCAGTTCAACAAATCCAGGGTTACAGGAGTTTTGCACTACCTCCAAGAAGGATTGATCCCCATGGCCGCCAGCTTTCCAACAACGTAATCTTGCGCCACCAATTTCAACAGCGCCATGATCGTGGAAATGTTCTTCCAATAAATCAACTTTTTTCTCTTCTAATGCTGCCGCAAGTGTAATAATTTTAAAAGTCGATCCTGGTTCATATGTACTCCAAACAGGTAGATTTCTATTATAGATTTCTTGAGGAACATTTTTATAATTGGCTGGGTCGAAGTTTGGTCTACTTGACATCCCGAGAATTTCACCAGTGTTTGGATTCACCGCAATGGCAATAATACCATCAGGGTTATAGGTCGCTTGCGCAATATCTAGTTCCCGCTCCATAACGGTTTGCACTTTGTTATCAATAGTCAGGATAAGATCATCACCGTTTTTCGGTGTTTGATAATCATCTGCCAAATTATTTAGTTTGTTTCCTTTTGCATCTGAATAGAGTTTAACGCTACCTTTTTCACCTTTTAACAATTTGTCATAGGTAAGCTCTAAACCTACTAACCCTTGGTTATCAATTCCTGCAAAGCCTAGCACTTGTGATAACTCATTACCATAAGGATAGTATCTTCGTGAATCCTCAGCAATGTACACTCCTTCTAAGGAGAGTGCCCGAATTTGTTTTGCTACATCATGACTGATTTTTCTACCTTCCGGGATGCGCTCTATCATTGATTTCTTGATCAAATGTTCCATCACCGCAGTTGAATCCACTTGGAGAATTGTTGCCAATTTCTCAGCAGTTTGCTCTGGTTTAACGATTTGGCGTGGCACTACATAAACTGTTGGGGTGCTCTTATTTGTCGCAAGCACAACACCGTTACGATCTTTAATTTCTCCTCGTTTCGGTTCGAAAGGAATGTTCCGACTCCAAGAATCCTTTGCCTTGTCCATCAGCATTGCACCTGAATATAGCTGTACATACCCTAGGCGAATGTCAATGATGATAAAAGCAACTAATCCAAACATCAAAGCCCATATTAGCCGCTTTCTAACTGTCACATTTGAAACACGCATATGCTTGTCCACCTCATCCATATAACTTTGATATGCCTAATGTATGAACTAAACATAAGCTATTAGAACAACGGAATCTGCCTGCCACTCCATAAAGAAACTGCACCTCCGAGTGGAAGTACAGTCATCACTTTCAACTTGTTATTCAGAAAAAAGATTTAATGCTAAACCATTGACCCAATTAGTTACCTTATATATGTCATTTCAATATTTACTAGCCTATCTAAATCGATTTCTATACGCATATCTTCATGTTCATTAATGGCAGCTAAGGTTTTCTCTGTTATAGTCAATTTCTTAATAGGGTTTGAATTTTCGAAGAAAATCCCCCATACTAGTCCTTCATTTGCATCCACACAAGCCAGAAAACCCTCATTTCCCATTGCGCCAGCCCCACCATAAATTTTGCCATGTTGATAGTCAATACTTGTCCATGCATCAACATTTGTCCAACAATCGGAATGATAGTTTTCAAGGCTCTCAATTGTGGTGTCGCACAAAGGCGAACAATATATATTGCGTTCTTGGCTATTTGGGTTGTATATGCTGTGACAGTTCAAAATGGTTAGCTTTCCATTTGGGTATACAATAGAATCAATTCCGGGAAGTTGATTCGCGCACCAATTTTCTTGTATCAGATTTTTCATGGAGAATGCTCCTTTCCACTTAACCATAGTTTTATAAGCGAAATCTTAAAAGTTGCTCTACAAACCATATAGAAAAAAGACAAGCCCTGTCGAATTTCCGACTGACTAACTGTGAATGGCCATTCCATCAACTGCAAGTGCCGCTTCACCGATTGCTTCAGCTAGTGAAGGATGTGGATGAATCATCTGCCCAACATCCCATGCAGTTGCTTTCAGAAGTAGGGCAAGTTCTGCTTCTGTTATCATATCCGTTACATGAGGCCCAATCATGTGCACACCTAATAACTCATTGGTATCTGCGTCTGAAACAAACTTCACAAAACCATCCGCTTCACCATAAACAAGTGCTTTGCCAATTGCTCGGAAAAAGAATTTACCAGTTTTCACATTCTTACCTGCTGCAACAGCAGCATCCTCTGTCAATCCAACGTTTGCACATTCTGGTCTGGTGTAAATACACTTCGGAACTAGCGCCAAATTTAGCTGATGAGGAGTTTTGCCTACAATTGTTTCTACTGCCAAGATCCCTTCGTGCGATGCAACATGCGCCAATTGTAGTCCTCCGATCACATCTCCAATTGCATAGAAATGCTCATGTGCAGTTCGATAATTTTCATCAACCTGCACAACGCCTCGCTCAACTTTAATTGAAGTATTTTCCATGCCCCAATCTTCAATATTCGCAAGTCGCCCAACTGAGACGAGAATCTTTTCTGCGCTGTACACTTGGGTTGCTCCCTTAACTTCAGCAGAGATTTGCACAGAATCCATATTTCTTTCAACTGACTCTGCAAGCACTTTCGCACTTGTCACAACCTTAACTTTGCGCTTCTTCATTAACCGAAGCAGCTCTTTTGAGATTTCACTATCCTCAGTTGGTATTATCCGGTCTGCATATTCTAGAACAGTTACTTCCACACCAAAATCGGATAAGAGTGATGCCCATTCCATTCCAATTACACCGCCACCAACAATAATCATCGACTGTGGAAGTGCTGATAATTGTAAGGCTTCATCAGAAGTAATCACCTGTTCTCCATCAATCTCGAGTCCAGGTAATGACCGCGGTCGAGAACCTGTCGCAATAATACAGTCTTTCGCAGTTAAAAGCTGCTTTTCATTGCCACTATTTAATTGGACTTCAATCGCCACTGGAAACAAGATGTCCTCGGACTTCATAATTGTCCCTTGTCCTTCCAAGATGGCAATCTTGCCCGTTTTCATCAAATGCTGCACGCCCTTATGCAGTTGCTCAACAATTTGGTTTTTTCTAGCCATCACCTTTGTAAAATCAATCGAGACTTCTGCAGTCTCAATACCAAAATCAGTCGCTTTCTTGATAGTGTGATAAACTTCTGCGCTTCCTCAGAATGCTTTGGATGGGATGCAAACAGCATGTAGACAAGTTCCACCCAGTTTACCTTTCTCATAAATAGCTACCTTCAGTCCCATTTGTGATGCGCGATTTGCTGCAACATAGCCACCAGTGCCGCCACCAAT
>JAVBKB010000208.1:0-4585 GCA_031554275.1 Caryophanales bacterium
AAGAATTTAAGAGATATGATGTACGATACATCAGTTACGATTGTTCTAGTTTCACCAAATATGACTAAAAGTAAATGGATTGATTGGGAAATAGAATATTGTTTAAAAGAAATTTCGAGAAAAAATAGATCATCCCGAACAAATGGAATTGTTGGGGTAGTAATGAAGCATAAAGGTAACTATGATTGGTTGATTACAAGCCACAAATACGACGATGGTTGCACATCTACATCACATAATAGTAATAAGTTATATGACATTATCAATTCTAACCGTATTAATCAAAATCCTAAAGTATATTCTTGTAAAAATTGTAAAACTGTAAACGCTTTATCAGGTTCGTATATCTCTTTAATAAATGAAGATGATTTTCTAAACGATCCTCAAAAATACATTGAAAACGCATATTCCAAGAGTGAAGACGTAGATAATTATACGTTAGTAAAACAAAGATAAATTCATTGTATTAGAAAAACAAGCATAGTGCACCAAACTATTGGATGTTAATTTTTGGATTGTTTTTAGTTAAGAAGCAGTGGGTTACAAGTTGTTTAGCAGTTCGGCGTTTGGTAGCTTGCCAGAGATCGTCACTGATCGTTTTCCGCTCGGCGTAGCCGGCGGTTTCTTCGGGGGCGGGGAGGTGGTTTTCGTGCGCGCGAAGCGCAGCACATCTCTTCTAGCCATGTCCGAACGGGCAGGCTTGGTTTGACGTGTTAATTGAAACCTTCTTCCATAAGAAATATCGTTGCTAAGACAGAAATAAACTAGAAAAATTTTCTAGTTTATTTCTGTCTTAACTATGTTGCCACCTCTAAATTCTCATTAAGTTTAAAAGACTTATTTTTGTCCTAAAACCAAATGAATTTCTGATAATAATTTTAAAACTTCCTCTTTTCTAAAAGGATATTTTTATAAATATTTTTCAGTTTGATTTTTTATATTTTCAAAAAAATCTTCGAAAGAAATTTTAAACATACTATCTTCTTTTGCTGCTGGAAACTCTGCCAACAACACAACTTCCTTCTCCTGTAAATAGCTATATTCCTCTTCCCATTCCTCTAAATCACTTTTAAAGAGAATTCTCATGCACTCTAATCCAAAACCAGTTCTGTTTCGGACTTCTTCCAAAAATTCCAAAAACCTTTCATCACCTATGTTTGCGTAGTAATCATTAAGTAAAATATTTTTCTCTTCTTTGATTGATATTAACTTGTACATCCTGTTACCTTCTTTTTATTTTAAAGTTGGAAAAAAATTAGTTATTTCACCAGTTGTTAAATCTACATAACCTCTAAATACTAATCCATTTGAAGCAGTGCCTTCAATAATCCTCGATCCAGTTAGATGCGCATTTTGCATTGCTTCTTTACCCCATTGTGCCATCTGGGCACTTGAATACATTTTTGGATCATAAACCGTCTTAGGCTCTTTTATAGGTTTGTATACAATATTTCCATCCGAGTCTAGTTTAATTTTTGTACCACCATTCACATAATCGGTTTCTAAAGCAGGTACTTGATATTTGATCTCAAAAATCCCCTCTTTTTCTGGATGTGGAGTGATTTTAACAATACACTTATCCAGATCCCCTTGTTTTTCAAGTTCATTTAAGAAACTATCAAAATCATGACCGCCCACTATACCTTTCCCCTTATCTCTTACAAAAGATGAACTTGTTAAGTGATTTTCAACATTTGAACCAATTGTGAATCTGTTTCCGTCAATGATAACCTCAGAAATTTCACCATTTGTCACCCACTTAACCGCATCATCACCATAAGTAGCTCTAAAATAGTCATCCCAGTCCTTACCAAACATCGGGTTTTCTGCTTCAAAGTTAATTTTATTAGCCCCCGTGCCACTCGAGGGGTTTTCTACAACAGAAGAAAAATAAAAAGGTAAGGATTATGTAATTGTTAAAGCAATTATATCACTTGTTTCTTTGGTTCTGGAAGCACTTTTACCACAGGCATTTTGTAAGGCTCATTGTATTTCAACATGCGATAAATGATAGTGACAAGCTTTCTCATCACACAAATCAAGGCTTGAACCTTTGGCTTACCCTCAGATGTTTTCTTTTCAAAGTAGGCTCGAAAGGCAGGATTTCGCATATGCTCGCCCTTCACTTGTATTTGACCAACAGCCATAAAGAACAATATGTTGTACAAACGTCGGTTACCTTGTCTACTTTGCTTGTCACTGCCTTTTCCTGCTGAACCATAATGATTAGGTGCTACGCCTGAGTATCTTGCTAGTTTATCAGCACTTTTAAAGCGACTAATATCACCAATGTAAGCAATTAGCGAAAACGATGTAACCAACTGGACACCCGGAATGGTTTCTAGCTGACATGGAAATAAGGCACGTAACTCTTCCATTTGTTTCTCAATTTCTTTGACTTCTGCCTGTTTGAATTCTATATCACGAATTAGGCTTCGTACAATGAAATTCCTAGCTTCTTGGTAGTCCTTGACCTTATCTTTATCTTCATGGACAAACTTCAATATGTGTAGTGCTTTGTTGGTTGAACAAGTTCTGTGACTTGCACGAATCAACAGTGTTCGTAATTCCTCTATACTCACGCCATCCAAATGACTGGGTGACGGATAGGCATTGTAAAAGGCTAGTGCTGTTTTACAAGTAACGTCACTAAAGAATTGTTTATAACTAAAATAGTGGTCTTTCAATTGGTTGTGCAGTTGATTGGATAATAACGAAAGTGACCGTACTAAGGAATTTCTTCGCTTTAAGATCATTTTTAGCGTCCAATATAAGTCATCTGGTTCAGCTGCGGGCAATTCTTTGTATCGTCTAATCAAAACAGATGCGATACATTGTGAGTCCCATTCATCATTTTTCTTGGTCATGGGGTGGCTCATTCGTTCCATATAGGACAATGCTGAATTGACTTCCTTAACGATTTCCTCCCGATCCAGTAAATAAATGCTTAATTCTCTTCCGTAATGATGAACGTCTTCTAAACCATAGACTACGCCTAAATTTCCTTTGAGCTTATTAACCAGATTTCTTAATTTTAGAAAACCATTTGGGCGATTCGAAATGGTCAAACTGCCTAATTTTTCTTCCCAACAATTGAGGATGACGGCAGTATGAGTCTCTTTGTGAATGTCTAATCCCACAAATATGTAATTTTGTCTTTCTTGCATAGGGTCTCACTTTCCGAACTAGGAAAAATCATAAATCATGTGGGCAACCGAGGTTTAAAGCAATGGGAAAGAGGTACAAAAAATGTACCTTTTCCTTGCACGAGTGGCTTAGCCTTCTTCACGATGGAATTTTCAATAGTTCTATGTTTTATGTATGATTTGATATTTAAAGAGAACAAAAGAAAGAAACAGAATTCGGAAACTATAAATCATGTGGGCATTCGGCTGTCAAAGCAATTAGAATGAAGTATGAAAAACATACTTTTTCTATGCACGAGTGGCATAGCCATCTTCATGATTTCAAACTCTGTTTCTTTCTTTAACTCTCTTTGTGTATGACTGAGGTACTTCGAATCATAAAGCACCTCAGTTAGTCGTTATCATCTATTTGAATGTGAATAAGCTGATTTCTTTACTTGCGACCTCAACGAGTTCGCAATAATCTACTTCATCAACACCATGTAATTTCAAGGTCAAAATACCTTTGTCATCATAAGAAGCCTGAACAAGTGTATTGGAACCAAGGCTACCGCTTTCAGACAAAATATCTGCCAACACAAGACCTACACTTTGTTTAGTCATGAATAAGTTCCCCCTTCTTCAATACGGAACGTAAGTATTGGGCTTCCTTCTCACAAACTTCCAACCGTTCTAAATTCTGCTTGCGCTCTATTTCGGTAGTTGGAACTTTCACTAAAATCATCATATTCTTTCCTTCAATGAGTTGTAGCTGTGTGCCAACGTCAATCCCGAAAGTGTCATTCAAAAACTTCCCCCGAATCGTCAGGCAAGGGACACCTTCTCTTGCTTGAACTTTGTAAGATCGTGTTTTCGTCATAATAAATAAACCCCTTCCAAATTGTGTTTGAAAGGAAATAAAACGATTAGTACCCTACACAGGCAGACTAAAAACGTATATACTTAATAGTGGTTGCGGTAACAGTCGTATGACTGTATGTGTAGGTATTCGTAGTACCTGCATATGTTCCAAAGTGGTGGTACACTTTGGAAATATGGCAACCGTTTTGATTTCCATATTCAGTTGTCTAGAGAAAATGTTTCTCCGTGTGATTGCACGATTTCACACTGTTATCTGAATGTCAACTGATTTCGAACATAATATTTTGGGTAATTAGAAATTAGGAAACTGACTTCATTACCACACTCCATGGTATCGAACAAACGAATCTAGCTCCGTGAGTTTTGCACAATGTCACACTGCTTTCTCTCTGTCAATTGTTTCGATTCTTTTTGGTTTAGCAGTGAGGATTACAAATAACTATCTTCCTAACGATTTAGAAAACCGAATAATAAATAACGAGCCATTATGCGCCGAATAATTTTTCAGATACGAAGTAGCTGAAAAACTCGGTAACGCATAATGGCTCGTTATTTATTATTCTAACGTGTGATTAACA
>JAVBKB010000022.1:0-4222 GCA_031554275.1 Caryophanales bacterium
GAAACTACACCGAAAAGAGTTGGTATTCTACAATTGGTAGAGCATCCTGCATTGGATGATGCTCGCAAAGGGTTTACTGACAGACTGGCAGAAAAAGGCTACAAAGATGGTGACAATATCGTTATTGAATATGTGAATGCACAAGCAGATCAATCCAATCTGAAATTAATGAGTCAGAAGCTCGTCAAGAATGATTCGGATGTGATCTTAACGATTGCAACACCAGCAGCACAGGCAGTTGCTAACGAGACGAAGGAAATTCCAATTCTAACAACTGCTGTCACAGACCTAGTTTCAGCAAAGCTGATTAATTCCAATGATAAGCCCGGAACAAATGTTTCAGGAACAAGCGATATGACACCGATTGAAGATCAAATTGCTTTAATTAAGAAATTGGTGCCAGACGCAAAAACAATTGGGCTTTTATACAATTCCAGCGAAGTCAACTCCAAACTACAGGTTGACATTGCCAAGGAAGTAGCTGAAAAACTTGGCTACAAAACTGAAATGATGACAGTAACCAATACGAATGATATCGCTCAGAATACGCAAGTTCTCGCAGAAAGAGTTGATGTTATCTACATTCCTACCGATAATACACTTGCTTCAGCAATGGATGCAGTAGGTAAGATTTCAATCAATACAAAAGTCCCAGTCATCACTGGTGAAGAAAACATGGCGAAAACCGGTGGAATTGCAACGGTTGGTATTAACTACTACAAGCTTGGTCAGCAAACTGCTGACATGGCAATTGATATTCTTGAAGGCAATAAGAAAGTATCAGAAATGCCAGTTGAGCTACAAACTGACCCCCAAGTATATGTCAATAAAGAAATGGCAGAGAAGCTTGGCATCAAGATTCCAAAAGAGCTTGAAGAAGCAGCAAAATAAATTATCATAAATCCAAATCTGAAGGGGAGTAACTATATATGGATATACTCACAGTTTCAATTTCACAAGGTTTTCTTTGGGCATTAATGGCAATCGGTGTCTACTTGACATTTAGAATACTTAATATCGCAGATTTAACGGCAGAAGGAAGTTTCCCACTAGGAGCAGGCGTAAGTGTCGTGCTGATTGTTAATGGCATGAACCCCTTCCTAGCAACTCTTATCGCCATCGGTGCAGGAATGATTGCAGGACTTGTAACTGGTATGCTTTACACTAAATTCAAAATCCCTGCACTATTATCAGGTATCTTAACTATGACAGCCCTTTACTCAATCAATCTCCGAATCATGGGTGCAAATATCTCACTTGGTTCGAACGAAACGATTTTCCAAATGATTGGTATTTCTAAGGATTGGGCACCATTAATTATTGGCATTATCTGCACCATCATTGTTGTCGTGCTATTATATGTTTTCTTTAATACAGAACTCGGATTTGTTATCAGAGCTACTGGTGACAACGAACAGATGGTTCGTGCACAAGGCGTCAATACAAATTTTACAAAAATAATTGGTTTAATGATTTCAAATGGAATCATTGCCTTCTCAGGTGCCTTACTTGCACAAGATGGTGGTTCTGCAAATATTTCGATGGGTGTGGGTACGATTGTTATTGGTTTAGCATCCGTCATCATTGGTGAAGTTCTTTTCGATAATCTGACGATCGCCAAAAGACTACTATGCGTTGCACTTGGCTCGATTGTATACCGAATGATCATTGCTTTAGTGCTGAACTTAGGGCTTGAACCAACTGATCTTAAACTAATCTCAGCGATTGTACTGGCAATAGCTCTCTCCTCTCCTACATGGAAAGGTTTATTCCAAAAAAGTGTTGGAAAGCGAGGTCTCGTAAAATGACAAAAATACTTGAACTTAAAGATATCCATGTAACATTTGAAAAAGGTACTGCTAATATGAACCATGTGCTAAAAGGGCTAAACTTCTCTGCTCAAGCAGGTGATTTCATTACAGTAATTGGTGGTAATGGTGCAGGTAAATCAACAGTATTGAATAGCATTGCAGGAGTCTTTCCGGTTGATTCAGGTCAAGTGCTGATCGACAAAATCGATGTGACAAACAAACCTGAGCATAAGCGAGCAAGCCTTATCGGGCGAGTGTTCCAAGACCCTCGTCTTGGAACCGCCGTCCGAATGACAATCGAAGAAAACCTTGCAATTGCGATGAAGCGTGGTCAAGGACGTGGTTTATCATATGGTATTTCTCATTCACTCCGTGAAAACTTGCACAAGCAAGTCAAATCGCTTGGCTTGGGCTTAGAGGATCGCATGAAAACAGAAATGGGCTTGTTATCAGGCGGTCAACGTCAAGCTGTGACGTTACTAATGGCAACATTATTAGAACCGAAAATTCTGCTTTTGGATGAGCATACTGCTGCACTTGATCCAAAAACAGCAGAACAAGTCTTAGAAATTACTGATAAAATCATCAATGACAAACATATGACAACCTTAATGATAACTCACAATATGCATGATGCACTTCGAATGGGCAATAGACTCATCATGCTACACGAGGGTAGAATTGTTGTTGATTTGAATAACGAAGAGAAAGCCAAAGCAACCGTTGAAGATCTCATTCATCTGTTCAAGGAAAACAGTGGATCGTTCCTCGAGGATGATCAAATATTGTTAGGGTAAGGCATCACGAATAAAACTTTTGTGCTATCCCTAGATTAGTAACACAATTTATGTAAACCAAAACTAAACCGTCTCTTGCTCTTGAGTTACACTCATCGAGTAGAGACGGTTTAGTTTTTCAACATTGCACAAGGGCTCGGTCAGTATTGGAAAATCATTTTCAAGGATGATTTAATGAGAAAAAAACCCATGAATATTATCGTACAGCATAATTTTGCTGTGGGATTTTCCGATTGTAGTTTCTAATCAACCAATAAATTGTCTCAATAGCTGATTAAACTTATTACGTTCCTCCCAAAACGCTCCATGACCGCTATAATGAAATGGTACGAGTTGGGAATCTTTGATTTTTTGATTTAGTTCCTGCGCTTGTGCAAAGGGGATTACTTTATCATGAACGCCATGAATTATTAATGTGGGAACGCTTATTTTGTGCAAATCTGCTTCAAGATTCTCATCTCTTAACGTAACTATTATCGCATTAGTTGACCAGCCAGCTGCTTCTAACCCCATATTGATAAACCAGTCTGAGAATGGCCTTGTTATATACTGAAAGAAAAAGGTGTCTGTGATCCCCTGCATCATTCTAGGTCGGTCATTTAACGCTTCTGAAAGAAATTTATTTGCAGTTTCTATAGAAAAACCTTTGGGTGCTGCCGCATCAATAAGTACCAATCGTGTTACTGCATAACCATTATGTCGTGCCATATAACGAATAGCGATAGCTCCACCAGTGGAGTGACCTGCTAGTGTAAAGTTGTTCAATTGAAGTGTCCTTACGACAGTATGAATATCGTCAGCCAACTGGTCAAAATTGTATCCGTTCATTGGTTTATCTGACTTACCAAATCCTCTCCAATCAATACCGATACAACGGTACCCCAATGCAGGAAGAACATCAAACTGATACTCAAACTGTTTATGACTTAACGGCCAACCATGCAAAAAAACAATTGTTTTCTTCCCTTTAGGGTTTATATCTTCCACATATAATTTCACGTCTGGTTCAACGCTTACAAAGTATCCCACACCGATTCCTCCGTATTTCAAGTGGATACAATAGGATACTCAATTAGTCAAATGCAGGTGAATACCTATACAACATTCTATGTCAGTGGTGATCATTCTTAATGAATAATTTAAAAAAATCAATGCAAACACGATTTATAAAAGAAGTCTGCTCTGATGAGAACGAGCTTCTAGCTTATAAATCCTTTTCGATATAAATCTTTCTAATTGCTAACTAAATATATCAATCACTTAACAAGGTTCTTTTTTAATATTTTCAATGCATCCTACATTCCGCCATAAATAGTTATTGCTAACAATAAAATGCCGATCCCAATAGTTCTACCAATTACACCACTAGAACTCATTTTATTTCCGTGCTTTTTTGTGTAAGTTTTCTTGAGAATAAAATGTACAATGCAAAATGATATAGCAAATGGAACTATTAAATACCCAATTAAATATGACATCCTTTTCTCCTATCGCTTATACTAAGTAATACTATTGATTATAATTCAATCAGTCATTAGGATGCAATGAAATTCTACAAATCAGTGACAAACGACTGCTCTGGGATATTCAACCATTATACTTTTTTAAAAAAAT
>JAVBKB010000152.1:0-10012 GCA_031554275.1 Caryophanales bacterium
TGTTAAGCCAGATGGCACATGGACAGTGGATGTACCAAAACCATTGCAACCAGGCGAAAAAGTGACTGCAATTGTAACAGATTCTTCTGGAAACAAGAGTGACCCAACAACAGTAACCGTTGGCGACACAACAGCACCGACGCCACCAAAAGTAAATCCAGTGAATCCAGGAGACAAAGTGATTACTGGAACAGGTGAGCCAGGAACAACGATTGTTGTCACATTACCAGATGGTACAGAAATAACAACAGTTGTTAAACCAGATGGCACATGGACAATAGATATACCTGGAAACGTTATATTGAAACCGGGTGATTCCATCACGGTAGTTAGCGTTGATGGATCAGGAAACAAGAGTGATCCTACTACCATCACTGTCGGACCAAATTCGATTCCAACAGATAAGTTCATTAAAGTACCAAATAAAGTGAAAGTAGTAACAGGTGATATTGTTGACTACACAATGCACAACTTTTTCAATCGTGTAGCAGATGAAGTTACCAATTTCACAATTGTTGATAATCCACCACAGGGATTGACTTTTATCAACGGAACGTTGCCAGCATTTACGAATGGTGAGGGACTTACTTACAAGGTTCTTTACTCAACCAACACGAAAGCTGATCAAGTGATTAATGGAAGTGTTGATGCTAGTAAACAATTTATCTTCGATGCACCAAGTCTTGCAAATGGGGAGTATATCACTGAGATCAAGGTATACTTCGACACAGTTCCAAGAGGATTTGCTGTTGGAGATAAGATCACGTATACCTTTAAGGTTGCGGAAACTGGTCAAAATCAACAATTGGTAAACAAAGGTAAAGTATCGTTTAATTATCATGGTGAGTACTTTGAGTATAAAAATGAGAACGACAGTTCAATTTGTGTAAATGGTGTTGCGATTCCTAAGACTGGAGACAATGCATCTAACTCAATGATGCTTCTGGTCATCCTAGGACTTTCAATTCTCGTGGTAAATGTTAGAAAACACGAAAAGAACAGCTAGGAATCTCTTGATAGTGAAGAGGTATGCAACATGGTAGATAGAATGAGTTCTTAAGGAAGTCATTTAAACTACTAGGCAACAAAGATAAGTTGGCAGATTCATGTCGAAAAAACTCCAGAAAAACCTGATTTTTAGGTTGTTTCTGGAGTTTTTCTATGCGGAAGATTGAAGGGGCGAAGAAGCACCATTGATCTAATCTAATCGAGAATTAATGTCTGTTTGCTATATTGAAAGGATATTGTATAATCGATTCAAGAAATTCAACTGAGATGATAGGCAGACAAAAATGAAGCCCGCAGAAATTTTTAAAAGTTTTAAAAAAAATATTCATTAAAGGTTCGTTAAAGGTCTTGTGGTTATGATGAGAGTGTAAGGTAACTACTTACATAAAAAAATCATGGAGGTTCGTAGTATGAAGACTGAAATTAAATCGATGCTAGATACAACAAAAAAGAAGGCAATGGTAGCTGCGGCATGTGGCACATTGATAATCGGTATAAGTGCTGGTGCTGTGTATGCATCCAATAATACAAGCACAGAAAAGCCGGAAGCAAACTATATGGTCATTCAAGGCAAGCAAGCTTCTGACGGTGAAAAGTCATTGGTGAAGAACGAAAATGGTGTGATCACTCATTCAACGGATGATGGTCAAACGTGGATTTCAGGCGCACCTGAGGGCGCAGTAATTTCAGAGAATGCTAATGATCTTCCCCCGTTACCTGAGGGCGCTAAGAGCCTGATGGTTAAAGATATTGATGGAAAAAAGCAATACTCAACGGATGGCGGGAAAACATGGAGTGAACAAGCTCCTGAAGGCGTAGAGACCATAATTGAAGATGGTAAGTCTACAACAAGCATGGGTGGACTTCCCCCGATTCCTGCATTGAAAGAAGGTAGTGGACTTCACACCAGTAGCGTTTTGAAAAAAGATATTGATGGCAAATCACAATATTCAACTGATGGTGGGAACACTTGGAGCGATCAAGCACCTGAGGGGATTCCTGCACCAGGCGAAGAACCGCCAGCTGGCGCTGGTTTCATGGCGAAAAATGAGAATGGCAAAATGTCTTACTCAACTGATGGTGGTCAAACATGGAGCGACAAAGCACCAGATGGTATGACAATCACAACCAGCCCAGATGGCAAAACAGATATCAAAATGTCAAAAAGCGATCTATAGTTTTCAAATCAACAAGTTTTCACAAAAAGTCTTCAACAAACAAGCGCCTGCTCATTTGTTGAAGACCGTTTTTATCACTTCTGTTTTAAAATATGAAAAATGTTGGAGTGCTTGGCGAAAGAGCAACGGCACAAATGCTTCTATATTAAATAGTCAAGAAGATTTTCTATATTTGAAAACAGAAACAACTACAAAAATAGGCTAGCGAGGATTAGTAATGAGAGTTCTAATGGTTGAAGACGAGCTATACATGGCAGAAGCTATTGCACAGGTTTTGAAAAAGAATCATTACAGTGTAGATTTGGCAGCTGACGGCGAGTTCGGCCTTGATTGCGGATTGACTGGCATCTATGACATGATTATTCTTGATATCATGTTACCCAAGTTAGATGGCATTAGCGTCTTGAAAAAGCTACGCGAAAATAGCATAGAAACACCAGTGATTTTGCTAACGGCAAGAGGCAGTATTGAAGACAAAATTCATGGTCTAGATTGTGGCGCAGACGATTATCTCGCAAAACCATTTCATACCGATGAGTTACTTGCTAGGCTGCGGGCGCTTGGGCGAAGAAAAGCAGAACTCATTCAAGATGGCATTCTTAAATATGGTGATGTCTCACTCAATCCAAATCAACTTCAGTTGTGTTGCAACAATAGTGAAGGGATACAGCTGACATTGAAAGAAACACAACTGTTAGAATTGCTCATTACCCGAAAAAATAGAATTAATTCAAAAGAGGCAATTATTGAAAAGCTATGGGGCTATGACTCTGATGCTGATGACAGCCATGTGGAAGTGCAAATCTCTTTTTTACGAAAAAAACTCAAGCAGCTGGAGTCTGGTGTATTCATCAGCACAGTTCGAGGCGCTGGTTATATTTTGAAATGCGATAAGGATGAGACGTCAGATGTTTAAAAAACTACGAAATCAATTTCTCATACTCAATATGACGATCATTTCACTAGTGATGATTGTAGCTTTTGCGATCGTCTATTTCACGACGTATAGCAACATTCAAGCAGAGAACAGAAGTAAGCTGGAGATGAGATCTGGCAAACAAATTAGCATTGAGGGATCAAGCGCTCCTAGATTCACAAACACGATTGACCCCGATCTCGATCCAAACAAAGGAGGTTTGGAAAAGCATGATTCTATGACAAATATTGTTACGCAACAAATTTCATCAGAGGATACTCTCTCTTTTGACATTGAAGTGGATGCAAAGGGAAAGATTCTATCAACCCATACAGTCTTTTCAGACATAACACCAGAAACATATCAACAAGCTACAGAAATTGCGTTGAAAAATCCCAAAAGCACAAAAGCAATTACGTTAAATGGGCGGCAATGGCAGTATGCGTTAACGAGCATGAAGACTGACATTTATCAAAACGGTGTGCTGCAAACAATTGACGACGGAAGCACCCAAATTAGATTTCTCGATGTAACGGAATCGAAGAAAACATTGGCGAAGCTACTACAAACCTTAGGCGGTGTGGGACTGCTCATGCTATTAGTGATTTTCCTCTTTAGCTATTACTTTGCTAACAGAGCGATCAAACCAATTGCTGTCGCATGGGATAAGCAGAAGCAATTCGTGGCCGATGCTTCACACGAACTGAAGACACCGCTTGCAATTATCAATGCAAACTGCGATGCTATTACGACTAATCCAGAAGAAACCATTCAGAGTCAGAAGAAATGGTTTGATTATATCAGAATCGGTTCTGACCGGATGGCAAAATTGATAAACGATCTCCTGACATTGACAAGACTCGAAGAGGTCAACACTATTATTAGTAAGAACCCCTTCAACTTGAGCAAGGAGATTACAGATATTGCACTGGCTTTGGAAGCAGTCATGATAGACAAAAAAATCTGCTTCTCCGCGTCAATAGAACCAGACATTATTGTAGAAAGTGATGCTGAAAGGTTCAAACAGTTGGTCACCATTCTTTTTGACAATGCCATCAAATATACGAATGAAGCTGGACAAATCGAACTTTCTCTCATGAAAGGAAAACGCCAAGCAGTATTTTCAATAAAAAACACTGGTAAAGGAATTACCCAACAGGATCTGCCGAAGATTTTTGATCGTTTCTATCGATCTGATCCTGCTAGAGCTGAAAAAACAGGTGGCTATGGACTTGGCTTATCGATCGCCAAAATGATTGTTGAGCAATTAGGCGGGAAAATTAATGTGGAGAGCATCGAAAATAAATATACTGTTTTCACAGTGCATGTTGGATTATAAGGAAGTATGTGGGGAAATAAAAAAGCAACCACCAACGAATTGTTGCGTTACTTGGGTGATATGCCTATTGAATGGACGATGTTTGCGCATTGTCTTTTTTTTGTAATATGCGTATTACAAAGGTTATTGACATTCTATCGGCTAAGCCTTTAGCTCAGATGGAAATCGTATGAAAAGCTATGTGATTATTCAGAGTGAAAGCTGTTGATACAAAAGGATTTTCCAATCATTCAAAATCGCTTGAACTCCAGTATGCGATGGTTGTTACTTGTCAAAAATGATTCGGATCAATTATTCTTTAGTTTCTGTGTGGAGAAGTTTCACAAGTGTGCGAATGACTCTCTTCTTTTCTGGTGAAAGAGCATTGAAATCAGATAAGTATGAGCTGTTCTGCTCTTGTGCTATGGTAGCACCATGTGGACTTGGGTAGCGATCTTCCAATCCAACCAAATAGTTAGCGGTCACATCGTAAAGCTCCGCCATTGCACGAATTTGATCAGGGATGGGAGAAGTAACATTTCTTTCATATCTTGAAAGCTGCGAGCTGGTAATATTGAGCATAGCTGCCGCATCCTTCTGCCACATGTCTTTCTTTTCACGAGCGGTTCTGAGTCTTTCACCGAAATTCATAAGCCCTCCAGAAAATATAAATTAACCTTCTAGAAGTATATGTTTAATTGCAGAAAATGATATTGAAAATCGCAAATAATGCAATAAAATTTTATAATTGCAAAAACCGCAATTTTTCATGCGGCAAACTAGATTTTTTTCATAAAATGCAATTTTCAAACAAAATGTACTAACATGTTGACTTGTCCAGTATTCTAATTCGTAACATATTGATTTGGTGGTGCTGATATGCATGGTAAAAAACGTTTCATAATAGTAATCGCAATTATTGTTTTGCTCACAGGGATGATTGTCAGAAAACCAATCACAGAGACTTGGAAATCCTGGGGGTTGCCATTAAGTGGACGCGTGATTGTAATAGATCCAGGTCACGGCGGACCTGATGGCGGAGCCGATGCCGAGGGTATTCAGGAAAAGGAGATCACCCTAAAAATTTCGCTAATGCTGAGGGATTATTTGCAAGAGCAAGGTGCCATTGTCATCATGATTCGCGAGACAGACACTGATCTGGCACCTAAAAATTTAAAAGGGCTTAGTAAACGTAAAAATGAAGACTTAGAAACACGAGTGAATATTGCCAATAATTCCGATACGGACCTGTTCATCAGTATTCATTTGAATGCAATGGAGGATACCAGATGGCATGGGGCACAGATTTTCTACAACGGGAAAGATGAAAGTAACAAGAGATTTGCCGGATTACTTCAAAACGAACTGAAAAGCGTTCTTGGCAATACCGAGCGTGGGATTCGTGAAAACAAGGATTTGTTCATTCTACGGAGTATAGATGTGCCTGGCGCACTAGCGGAAGTAGGGTTTCTATCGAATGATGCGGAAAGACAAGAACTACAAAATAAGAAGTACCAAAAGAAAATTGCTTTTGCTTTGTATGGTGGTATTAGTAAGTTCTTTGCAGAAGCTGAGTGATCAGAATGATCTGGTACTTGAAAGGTGACTGTATCTACGAAGGCGAGTGATCGAGCTACCGAAAACAATAGCTGCGGAAGTAGTGCTGAACCACCAGAACCCGGAACTACATGTACGAAAGCCTAGCGCCAGACCACAAGAAACCAGAAACATATCTACATAAGAAACATAATTACATTTACACAGATAACCTCCGATCCAATACTCAAAAATTGATCTGCCAAACCGCTGTTCAAATTGGTTAATGTGATACTTTTATATGTTATACTTGGGCATATAACAATCAGGATGTTTTGATGCTTCAACATCCAGAACCAATAAGGAGTGTAGCAATTGATTACAGAAGAAAAGGTTAAAGAACTGTTAGGTTCTTTAGAAGATCCTTACCTATTAGAAACGTTTGCAACAACGAATGCATTTGAGAGCATTACCATTAAACCTGAGAAAAATTACGTCAGCATTAAAGTTATGCTAGGTAAGTTGGGTACGACTGATGAAATGGCTTTACAACAGAAGATCGTTGGTATTCTAAAAGAAGCAGGTGTTGACGTTGTAGGTGTGCGCTTTACACAACTTCCTGACGAAACAATTGCTCAGTTCGGTAAATCGATAGCGAAGGAGCCTGTCTACATCGCTATTGCTAGTGGTAAGGGTGGTGTCGGAAAGTCAACAGTTTCTGTGAACTTAGCAGTAGCACTTGCACGCCAAGGGAAAAAGGTTGGACTAATTGACGCAGATATCTATGGATTTAGTGTGCCTGATATGATGGGGATTGAAGTAAGACCAGAAGTAAGTGAGCAAAGCATTACGCCAGTGGAGCGGTTTAACGTGAAAGTGATGTCTATGGGATTCTTTGTAGAGGACAATCGACCAATCATTTGGCGTGGGCCAATGTTAGGGAAAATGCTGACCAATTTCCTCAATGATGTTGAGTGGGGAGAGCTTGATTACTTGCTACTAGACTTACCACCTGGAACTGGCGATGTAGCACTAGATGTACACCAAATGTTGCCGTCTAGTAAAGAAATAATTGTGACAACTCCACATGCAACAGCAGCGTTTGTTGCAGCACGAGCTGGTTCAATGGCGATTAGTACCGACCATGAAATCCTAGGTGTCATTGAAAATATGTCTTACTTTGAAAGTAAGTTAACAGGTGAGAAGGAATATGTTTTCGGTCAAGGTGGCGGTGAGAAACTAGCAAAGGAACTGAATGCAGAGTTGCTAGGGCAATTACCACTTGGTCAACCAGAAATTAATGAACAAGATTTTGCACCATCTATTTACACATCCGAACAACCGACAGGCAAATTGTTTGATGAAATAGCTCGAAAAGTGATAGAAAAGATAGAGAACTAGTCGAGCGTTCGAAATGTATGTTTGATCACTATCGAAGCTCGATATCCAAATGAAAATGAGGGATCTATCATGAGCAGTCGATATGCGGTCAAACTTTTTATCAATACTTTATTCTTAGGCGGAATAACTGCACTCATTGTGGGTGCAGTTTATTTGCTTATCCAGCAAGGCAGTTTCAGTATGAAAGAGGCAATTGTTAGCTTTGGCTTCGGTTTGCTATTTGGAACAATGAGTCAAATGGCGTATTTTGCATACCTATCAATCCATCGGTTTGGATTAGGATTCTTTCGAACACCAAAGATGTGGAATATCGTTCAAGGCATCATCTTGGTATTACTGTTTGTGAATATCCTATTTCCGCAGAATATTTTCAAAGAAGTTGATGTGACACAACCAAAATTCATTGTTCAATTAATACTGCTTGTAATCGTTGCCTGTCTAGCGGCTTATTATAAAAGTCGTCAAACGAAGCAAAATGTTTTCATTCCAGCAATTTTCTTTATGATTGTTGCAACCTTTGTAGAATGGATGCCAGCACTGAAAATTAATAATGCCGAATGGATGTCATTCATGCTCATCCCTTTGTTGATCTGTAACACCTATCAGCTATTGATTCTACCAAAGTATTTGGCGCTTTCAAAAATGGTAAGAAAGAACAAACCTTCAGTGAAAGGGAAACCAGCAGCAATATCACAGCAGTAATCGCAAATGGTTTGCGAATCAGAAATCAATCCTGCTGGAAAATTTATCACGCTAGAATTTTCGAAATTTATGGTGCACTGGTAAAAGTGTCAGACCACAATTGATACTACAAAACATCACATTAGGATTTCATTAATTTACTCAATATTTATCGGAAAAAAATTAGCCTTCAAGCGGTATATTTGCTACAATTAAGGCAAGATTATCAATATGAAGGTGGGAAATGAAATGAACCGATTTATTCGTGAACCAGTGAACGGTTTTACACATTTAATTGGAGCCGTATTTGCCTTTGTTGGATTGCTTATGCTAGTCATCAAAGCTGCCTACAATGAAGCGTCAGCGATAACAATTATGGCTGTGCTTATCTTTGGCATCAGCATGGTACTATTGTACTCAGCTTCCGCCACATACCACATGGTGATCGCAAGAGACAAAGCTATTGCATTCTTGCGGAAAATCGATCACTCAATGATTTTCCTGTTAATCGCAGGGACCTACACACCATTCTGCTTGATTACCCTAAAGGGTGTTACAGGCTGGGTGTTGTTTGGTATCTCAATGGGTGTTGCTGTACTTGGGATTTGCTTTAAACTAATTTGGTTTCATGCACCAAGATGGGTTTCAACTGGCTTATACCTAGGAATGGGATGGATGGTTGTCTTTGTATTTGCACCACTTGCATCCAAAATCGCAACACCAGGTTTGGTGTTATTAATAGCAGGTGGAATTTCCTACACTTTGGGCGGCGTCATCTATGGGCTTAAACCAAACTGGATTCGTACGAAGAACTGGGGCTTCCATGAAATCTTTCATCTCTTCGTGATGGTAGGAACCCTGCTACACTTCTTATCGATTTATATTTATGTGATTTAGACGAGACAATAGTATTAAATCAAAATCTCAAGCGCCAGCAGGCACTTGAGATTTTTTTGATGTAACAATAAGGGGATAGGAGAATGTTGAAAAAAATTGAAGGCAGATCGCTAAAATTAAATGCAAAAGTTGTAAAATATTGTTGATTAAATTCTAGATAAATATGATAATATAATTGGACTTTCTTATAGTCCTAATCAACAGAGCTATTCAAAACTGGGTTTACACTGGCTATGGAAATAACTTTACCCAAGTACAATGGCGAAAACAAAACCAGAAAGAGCACTTGATTTTTATGATTCTGATGGAGCAAAGCACGATGGAGCGAATGGGACATGAATCTGGTCTCAATGAAAATAATGAAAATAGAAACAGTATAATGTGCCAGGTGCAAAACTTTAGAGAAGTTCAAGAAGTAGATAATAACGCATTTAAGCGCAAATACCCTTAATTTCCATGACAAAATACAAAGGAGTATTATGATGAACAAAAAATCAAGTGTAGTCATTGGAATCATCATGACAATGGTTGTAGTCACTGCTTTTATTTGGGGATTTAACAGACCAGATATACAATCAGCATCAGAAAAAGAAAAACTTAGTGAACCTGAAGAAAGCTCTCCTGTCATTAAAGAAGTTGGCGTTCCGTATCGATCTCTTGAGGGAGTGGAAGTTCATTCTGAAGGGTCGGCAAGCTTTGATTATAGACATACGACCCCTAATGATCTTTATGACGATGTTGACATTGTTTTGGTTGGGAAATTTGAAAAAGATAATCGAAATATGCTCAGTGGATCGATAATTGATACAGAATCGACTTTCAAAATTAAGAAAGTAATAAAAGGTGTCGTCACTGATGAGCAAATGAAACATGGAATTGATTTAAGATATCATGGTGGCGAAATGCTGTTGGATGATTATCTGAATAGTTTAGATGAAGAAAGAAGAGATGATCCGAAATTAGGCACTTACTCAAAAGAAGAGCTAAAAAGTAAAAAAATGGTTTCTAAAATGAAGCACCAAGCAAATAAGGAAAAGGATAAAAATTATGAATATCTCATATTCGTTTTTCACAACC
>JAVBKB010000101.1:0-11405 GCA_031554275.1 Caryophanales bacterium
TCATCGATCAAAGCAGTTTGTCCTTTTTCATTTAATTTCTTAAATTCGAATATAGCGCAGCAAATCCTCCGAAAAGAATTCCTGTAATAGGAAAGACAATCCAATTGATTTCCCAACTATCAAACACAAAGCCCAAGACAAGAAAGATACATGTGGCAAGTAGAAACACAAATGCGGCAACTGCGCCAAATGCGGCAACTGCGCCAAATGCGGCAACTGCGCCAAATGCGGCAACTGCGACAAATGCGGCAACTGTGACAAATGCGGCAACTGCGCCAATAACTTTATTATCTTGCTTCTTCTTAGGGGCATATTCACTTGTTTTCAAAAACTTTTTGTGACAAACAGCAGCTGTACCTCGGAAAATGAAATAATAAGCAGCATCACACATACACCTAAGATACCATTGCTAGCGTTTCAGCAGTATTAATAATGAAAATTTTATAAATAACAACAGAGTGTCTATTTGCTAGTTTTCTGGTCATTTCTACATAAATCGAGTACAATAAACAAAACATTTATTGAGGAGGAGGGTAAGAAATGGAGTTGGAGTTGGATTTGATATTTCAATTAGCTGTCATTATTATTAGTGTTAAAGTAGCTGGAAGTATTTCCGTGAAATTTGGACAGCCTTCTGTGCTTGGTAAATTGCTAGTTGGTGTACTTATTGGACCAGCTATGTTGGGGATTGTGAGTGATAGCAACTATATCGAAGCATTTGGTCATATTGGTGTTATATTCTTAATGTTTATTGCAGGGTTAGAAACAGATATAAAGGAATTAAAAAAACATTGGTATGCTTCAACAGTCGTTGCAATTGGCGGGATTATCGTACCAATGCTTGGGGGGCTGCTAACTGGTATCGTAATTGGACTAGATCTCGCCCCTTCTATTTTCTTAGGGTTTCTATTAGCTGCAACTTCTGTTTCAATTTCCGTGCAAACATTTCGCGAACTCGGTACAATGAATCAGAAAACGAGCATTACAGTGCTTGGGGCAGCAGTAGTTGATGATATTATAGTCGTTGTTTTGTTGGCAGTATTAATGGGTTTCCTGATGCCTTCAGATGTCTCCATTAGTGAAGTACTACTAGATAAAGCGTTATTCTTTGTGATCATTGGCGTCTTTTCATGGAAATTTGCTGCTTTCATGATGAAGCTTTTATCCAAATTGAAGGTTTCAGAACCAATCATGAGTGTGGCGATCGTGCATTGCCTTTTCTATGCTGCGATTGCTGAATACTTTGGAGTTGCTGGCATTATTGGCGCTTTTGCAGCTGGATTGACGATTGCCAACACGCCATTTAAGGAAACAGTCGAGAAGAAACTAGAACCAATTGCTTACACCATATTTGTCCCAGTATTTTTTGCGAGTATCGGTTTAAAAGTGAATCTGGATGGATTTTGGCATGACCTCCCATTCATTATCGGATTCTCACTTGTGGCAATAGCAACAAAGATTATCGGAGCGGGAATTGGAGCACGGGTAACTGGTTTCAATAATTATGATTCTTTAATTGTTGGAGCCGGAATGGTTTCACGAGGAGAAGTAGCGTTGATTATTTCAACAATAGGACTATCATCTGGACTTCTTTCTGAAGAGTATTTTACTGCCATCGTTGTCGTCGTGCTGATCACAACACTAGTTACTCCACCGATGCTGAAGTATTTGCTTTCGCGTGGTGGCACAGTTCAGATTCCAATTAAGGAGCTAGACCCAATTGAATACGAGACATACTAATAGTCTTTATTACAGCTTTGCCAAAGTAATCTCATCTGATTTGGATAAGTTTTTTCAAAAAATACTGTGAAAAATAAAAATATTACGTTTAATTGTTGATTTTCAATGAAATGAATGATTTCATAGGATTATCCCAAAAATTCAAATTGATTAAACAGATCATTCCAAGGAGTTTAAGAAGATGAAATTTCTTACTAGCGCAGAAGTGCGACAAATGTTTTTAGACTTTTTTCAAGAAAAAGGTCATGTGATTGAACCAAGTGCGTCTCTTGTGCCGTTTGAGGATCCCTCATTATTGTGGATTAATTCGGGAGTAGCGACATTGAAGAAGTACTTTGATGGTAGGGTAATCCCTGAGAATCCTCGGATTTGCAATTCGCAAAAATGCATTCGTACCAACGATATTGAGAATGTTGGCATGACCGCTCGCCATCATACATTCTTTGAAATGATGGGTAACTTCTCAATCGGTGAGTATTTCCGTGAACAGGCGATTGAGTGGGGGTGGGAGTTACTAACATCACCAAAATGGTTCGGATTTGATAAGGAACTCATGTATGTAACAATTTATCCTGATGATCATGCCTCCTATGAAGCATGGATAGCACAAGGATTGACACCAGATCGGATTATTCCTCTTGAGGGGAACTTCTGGGAAATTGGCGAGGGACCTTGTGGTCCCTGCACAGAGATTTTCTACGACCGTGGTGAGAAGTATGATCCAGAGAAAATCGGGATTCGCCTTTTGAAAGAAGATCTAGATAACGATCGTTACTTAGAAGTATGGAATATCGTTTTGTCGCAATTTAATGCGAAGGCAGACCTGCCTCGCGTGTCTTATCCTGAATTACCAAATAAAAATATTGATACCGGTATGGGTCTTGAAAGAATGGTCAGCATTCTCCAAAATGGGGAAACGAACTTTGATACTGACTTGTTCCTACCGATTATTCACGAAATCGAGAAGTTAACAGAGAGTAAATATCGGGCTAGTGATGCTGCAATTGATTCAGCATTTAAAGTCATTGCAGATCATATTCGAACAGTTTCATTTGCTATATCAGATGATGCACTTCCTTCTAATGAAGGCAGGGGCTACATTCTGCGACGATTAATTCGCCGTTCGGTGCTGTTCGCTAAGAGATTAGGCATCGAGAAACCATTTATGTATCAATTAGTTCCTGTTGTAGCTGAAATCATGGTTAGTTACTATCCTTCAGTCAAGGAAAAATCAGCTTTTATCCAAAAGGTTGTGAAGGGTGAAGAGGAAAGATTTCATGAAACTCTCAGTGATGGACTGGCGATCCTTGAAGAAGTGATCACTAAAGAAAAATCCGTTGGAAGCACGATCATTTCTGGAAGTGATGCATTTAAGCTATATGATACCTTTGGATTCCCGATTGAAATGACTGAAGAATATGCAGCTGATCATGGTATGACAATTGATCATTCTGGATTTGATAAGGAAATGGAAATACAACGCGAACGCGCTCGTGCTGCTCGCCAAGATTATGGTTCTATGCAGATTCAAGGCGGTGTCCTTGGTGAAATTCGCGATCATAGTGAATTTGTTGGCTATGAAGCCTTACAGGTAGATGCAAAGGTTCTTTATTTGATGAACCAAGCAGGAGAGCTTGTGGATGTTGCAGCAGCTGGTGAAGATGTACAGATGATTTTCAATCAGACCCCTTTCTATGCAGAAAGTGGTGGGCAAGTAACTGACCTAGGAGAAATTGTTGACGTTGGGAAAGTGACCAATGTGCAAAAGGCACCGAATGGGCAACATGTACACTCCGTGACACTTACAGCTAAGGTCAGTCAAAATGATTCAGTCCAACTTGTGGTTGATAGCAAAAACAGAGCAAACATTATCAAAAACCACACAGCTACTCACTTATTGCATCAAGCACTGAAGGATGTCCTCGGCACTCATGTGAATCAAGCAGGCTCACAAGTATCAGCGGATCGATTACGTTTTGATTTCTCACATTTTGGTGCGATGACAGCAGAAGAATTAGAGCAGGTTGAACAAATTGTCAATAATCAGATTTGGGCGAGTATGGAGCTTGCGATTAGCTATAAGGATATTGATGAAGCAAAAGCGATGGGCGCAATGGCACTATTTGGTGAAAAATACGGTAAAACAGTTCGTGTCGTGCAAATAGGTGACTATAGCTTAGAGCTTTGTGGTGGCTGCCATGTGACCAATACTTCTGCAATTGGTTTATTCAAAATTATTTCAGAAGGTGGAATCGGTGCAGGTGTTCGGAGAATTGAAGCCGTAACTGGACAAGCAGCATATGAGGTGCTCGCTGGTCAAGTGAACCTATTGAAATCTGTCGCTGCTCAACTGAAAAGCAATGTGAAAGAAGTTCCAAATAAGATAGAGTATTTACTTGGTGATTTAAAAGAGTTACAGCGAGTCAACGAGTCTTTAAAGGCTAAGCTTGCAAATATTGAGGCGCAGTCACTTGAGTCTAAAGCAGTTGATGTCAACGGAACAACAGTTTTGACGGCAATGGTTGATGCCCAAGATATGAATACGCTGCGGAATATGGCTGACGAGCTAAAGCAAAAGCTTCAATCAGCAATTATTGTATTAGGTAGTGGCGCTACAGACAAAGTCAATTTGATTGCTGTGGTGACTGAGGATAATATCAAAAAGGGATTTCATGCTGGAAAGATTATCAAGGAAGTTGCTCATGCTTGTGGTGGAAGCGGTGGCGGACGCCCTGATATGGCACAGGCTGGTGGAAAAGAACCACAGAAGTTAAATGAAGCACTAGCATTAGTTGAACAATTAGTCGCAAATCGGTAGTGTTTCTGCGGAAAATGTAGATATGTTCATTCAAAAACGAAAAAATGTTTTTTTGTACAAGTTTTTAGTGTAAAATGTATATAGCTGAATCTGAAAGGCGATAATAAATTTTTCTTGAGCAACAGAAACGGGGTGTTGGGATTTGAATTCAATTGATAAAACAATGCATTTCAATATAAATGATAATGTTGAGTTGGAAGTGAAAGAGGTTCTTAATAAAGTGTTTCTAGCACTTCAAGAAAAGGGTTACAATCCTCTTAATCAAATTGTCGGCTATCTGTTATCAGGAGATCCAGCTTATATTCCCCGACATCAGGATGCGAGAAGAATAATTCATAGCCTGGAGCGGGATGAGATCATTGAGGAATTGGTGAAATCCTACTTAAAACAATACGCTGAGGAAAAGTGATGCGAATTGCTGGCCTAGATGTAGGAACCAAGACTGTTGGTGTTGCAATTAGCGATGAACTCGCATTTACAGCACAAGGGATAGAAACCATTCCAATAGATTCTGAACAGAACCATTATGGTTTTAAACGGATTTCACAATTGATTGAAGAGTATCAGATCGAAATGTTTATCGTTGGATTACCTAAGAACATGAATGGGTCGATCGGACCAAGGGGTGAAGCATGTCAGGAATACGCTTCTCGCTTAGAAAAGAAATTTTCAATTCCGGTTAAACTAATAGATGAACGGTTGACAACAATTCAAGCAGAACGAATTTTGATTCAGGCTGATGTTAGCCGGAAGAAAAGGAAGACTGTAATTGATAAATTAGCAGCAACAATAATATTGCAATCTTATTTAGATTTACAAAAGTAGACGGAGGAATCACAATGGAAAACGAAGAACTGATTACGATTTTTGACGAAGAGGGAAATGAGACATTATTTGAAATTCTCTTCACATTTGCATTAGAAGAATACAAAAAAGAATATGTCTGTGTAATTCCAGTTGGTAGTGAAGAAGAAGAAACTGATGAGGATGACATTCCAGATATTTATGTATTTTCATATGTTTCAGATGAAACTGGTGAGGCAGGCAACCTTGAAGAAGTAATTGATGAAAAAGAGTGGTCAGCTTGCGAAGAAGTTGTCAACAGTGTTCTAGATGCTGAAGAATTAGAAGGCGACGAAGAGTAGATCTGGAGTAGCCACTAACCCTCAATAGTACCTACTATTGAGGGTTTTTAGCAAGAAGTGTAGAAATAGACATTGACGAATTGTGATTTTTTTGTATGATAGATATGTAGCTTTTTGATACTTGGAGGCGAATTTGTTGGACAAGGAAACAAAAAAAACACGTAAGAAAGAATTTCTCGAGAAAATTAAATATAGAAAAAAAGAGGCTAGAACTGTTCGGAGGATTGTTTTCGTTGTAACAGTAATTGGGTTTATTTTAATTGCTGGCGGAATTTTTTGGGGATACAAATATATTACCAAAGCATTAGAACCAGCAGATCCGAATAACACAAACATTATCGAGATTGTTATTCCGTACAACTCAGGAACAACCAAAATATGCAACATTCTAGAGGAAAATGGGATCGTAAAGAATGCGAAGATATTCAAATATTATCTTAAATTCAATAATGAAAGCGGATTTCAAGCAGGCACCTACAAGCTCTCTCCATCCATGAAACTGTCAACTGTTACAGATACATTGAAGAGTGGTTCAATAGGTGTACAGATCAAGCTTAAATTCACGATTCCAGAAGGTAAGAATTTAGAGGAGATCTCCAAAATTATTGCTGAGAAAACGGGTCGGACATCTGAAGAAGTGTTGAACCAAATAAACAGTGTGGCGTTTGTTTCAGAAATGCAAACCGAATTCCCGGAAATTTTGAGTAATGCTATTTTGGCAACACAAGTTAGATACCCACTTGAAGGATATCTATTCCCTGCCACATATTCTTTTGCAAGTGAAAAACCAGAGGTTGAAGAAATTGTAAGGGAAATGCTCAAAAAGACGACCGAAGTGATGGGTAGGTACTCTGAACTAATGGCAGGAACTGATCCAGTTGGAGAAGTGTGGACAGTTCACGAGGTATTGACGCTTGCATCAATCATTGAGGAAGAATCAAACGCAAAGTCTGATCGTGCCAAAGTTGCTGCTTGTTTTGAAAATCGAATGTCACTTGGCATGAAATTAGAGTCGGATGCGACAACATTGTATGCGATCAATCGTCATACAACTGAAATTACCAGAGCTGATTTAGACTTTGATTCACCTTATAATACAAGAAAGAGTCCTGGCATTATGCCTGGTCCAATTGCAGCAGCTGGTGAAGCTTCAATTGCAGCTGTGCTTACTCCCGATCCAAATAAGAAGATATTGTTTTTCTACACAATTCCTTCATCAAATGAAACCGTTTTTGCTGAAACAAATGAGCAACATGAAAAGAATACACAGATTCCATAGCATTATTGAAATAAAGACAATGGAGTAATATGAATCAAATCGATTATCTCTTCTTAAGAGATTAATCGATTTTTCATAGATAGGTACCAAAGTAAGTCGACCTCTTTCTTTAAAGAGCAGATTGTGGAACAGTGAGTGCTTTTTCTAATCTACCTGTTGATCCGATCAACAAATCTGACGAAGTATCAAATCCGCTCTTCTTGTTGTTCCAAACAACAAAACTGGCGAAGCATTAAACCTGCATCGAGGTTATTCCAGACTGGACATGTAAGATTGGAGTGGGCAATGAAGAAGTATTTAGAAATGATTTCGCAAACTACGAATCCGATCTTGAATGAAATGGAAGCGTATGCAAAAATGCATCGTGTCCCAATTATCGAACCAGATGGTATTGCAGCACTAATCCATTTCATGAAAATTGCCAACGCATCAAAGATCTTAGAAATTGGAACTGCTATCGGGTATTCTGCACTTTGTATTGTCACTGCAATCCCAAAAATGCAGGTAGTAACAATTGAAAGAGATCCTCAAATGGTTGATATGGCAAGAACCTTTATTGCAAAATCACAAATGCAAAATCAGATCACCATAATCGAAGGGGATGCTTTTGAAGTAGCTTCTTCAGTAGAAGCTCATGCTCCATTCGATTGTTTGTTTATTGATGCTGCAAAAGGGCAGAATCAAAGACTGTTTGAATTATATGAACAGCTTGTGCGTCCTGGGGGCGTGATTTTCACAGATAATGTATTATTCAAAGGGTTAGTTGCTAATACTGAGGAAATTGAATCAAAAAGAACGAAAGAAATTGCTGAGAAAATCCGCTTATACAACAATTGGTTACTTTCACATAAACAATTCGACTCAATCATTGTCAATGCGGGAGATGGGTTAGCGGTCAGTATAAAAAAGGCAACTGAGAAAATGACGCTTTCGCAATTGTAGATCACACTATTCTTGTTAGCGAATTTAGGAATAGACGGATTTAAGTTTCATGATTTTTGATCTTGTAAAATTTGTATTGTAATTTGTTTGAGTTCGCTTGCTTCGTTTGCTATACTGTTAAATGCTGTGTGAAAGCGAAGACATCAAATGAATCACCGAACATCAAGGAGTGGCTATGAAAAAACCTGAACTATTAGTGACACCGACATGTCTTATGGACATCGAACCATTAATTGTAGCTGGTGCGGATGCATTTCTAATTGGCGAAGCCCGCTATGGATTAAGACTTGCTGGAGAGTTTACTCGTGAAGATATCCGCTCTGCAGTTCAGCTTGCCCATCGCTTTCAAAAAAAAATCTATGTAGCAATGAATGCTATCTTTCACAACGAAGCTATTGATGAGTTAAATGGGTACATTGCTTTTCTAGAGCAAGCAGAGGTGGATGCAGTTGTTTTTGGTGATCCAGCAGTACTACTTTCAGTACGTGAAGCTGCACCAAACATGCCATTGCATTGGAATGCTGAAACAATTGCTACCAACTATTTCACATGTAACTATTGGGGTGAAAAAGGGGCGAAACGAGCTGTACTTGCCCGAGAACTTGGTATGGAGGAAATTCTTGAAGTCAAAGAAAATGCGAATGTAGAGATTGAAATCCAAGTGCAGGGCATGACATGCATGTTCCAATCAAAACGAAAGCTTATTGACAATTACATGAATTTTCAAGGAAAAGACATGCCTTTGATAGCCGACAGTAAGGCTTCATATCTTCACGATAAGGAGCGAGATGTTTGCTACCCGATTTTTCAGGATACAAATGGTACGCATATTATGAGTCCGAACGATATTTGTATGATCGAAGAACTCAATGAGCTAGTCGAATCTGGAATTGATTGTTTCAAAATTGATGGTGTGTTGAAAAAACCTGAATATTTAATTGAAGTCACAAAGATCTATCGCAAGGCAATTGATTTAGCAGTCCTTGACTTAGCATCTTACGAGGCAGTGAAAACTGACTTGAATGCAGAGATTGAGCATCTTCAGCCAAAGAATAGACCACTTGATACAGGATTTTATTTTAAAGAAACGGTATATTAACCAAAATTATCAGATAATCGACATAGAGGTGCAAGAAATGCTTGAGACGATATCAACAATGAAGGATGGCAAACGGATCATCGCCAAAAAACCCGAGCTCTTAGCACCAGCAGGGAACCTTGAGAAGCTGAAAATTGCTGTGATGTATGGTGCGGATGCTGTTTTCATTGGTGGTCAGGAATATGGACTTCGTTCCAACGCTGACAACTTTACCATTGAAGAAATGGCAGAGGGCGTGCAGTTCGCAAATACTTATGGCGCGAAAATCTACGTGACAACCAATATTTATGCGCATAATGAAAATATTCCTGGACTGAGTGAATATCTTCAAGCTATTGAAGGCGCTGGTGTTACGGGCATTATTGTAGCAGACCCACTGATTATCGAGACTTGTAAAACCGTTGCGCCAAAGCTAGAGATTCACTTGAGTACACAACAATCCTTGGCAAATTGGAAGGCAATTCAGTTTTGGCAGGAGCAAGGTTTACACCGTGTTGTACTCGCCCGTGAAACGAGCTATGAAGAAATAAAAGAAATGAAAAAGAAAGTGGATATTGAGATTGAAACTTTCATCCATGGGGCGATGTGCATAGCCTACTCTGGTCGCTGCACACTTTCGAACCATATGACAGCACGTGACTCCAATCGTGGTGGGTGCTGTCAATCCTGTCGCTGGGACTACGACCTGTATAACGATGAACAACCACAGTTTGCAGAAGGCGATTTCCCTTTCGCAATGAGTCCGAAGGATTTAAACCTGCTTCGTTCAATTCCAAAGATGATTGAACTGGGCATTGATAGCCTGAAAATTGAGGGGCGAATGAAATCGATTCACTACGTTGCCACTGTCACAAGCGTCTATCGGAAAATTATCGATAGCTATTGCGCTGATCCAGATCATTTTGTATTTGATGAGAAATGGGCTACTGAATTAGACAAGTGTGCGAATCGAGACACTGCATCTTCGTTTTTTGAGGAAATGCCTGACCATCGCCAACAATTATTTGGAGAGCATAGTAAGAAGACGACTTATGATTTTGCTGGGCTGGTGCAACAATATGATCCTGATTCACAAATGGTAACTGTACAGCAACGAAATCATTTCAAACCAGGTAGTTCTGTTGAATTCTTCGGACCAAAGCTCGAGCGCTTTCAACAGATTGTCGGAACGATCTGGGATGAAGAAGGAAATGAAGTTGATGCAGCACGACATCCATTGATGATTATTAAATTTAAAGTGGAGCGCCCAGTTTCAGCTAATGACATGATGAGAAAACAACTGTAAAGCATTATTCTGATGATTTAATAATATTGAAAAGAAGACCAAGAAAACAGCTGTTTTCTAATCAATAAAAATTGAGAAATTAGCTTAGAGAAAATGAATTATAGGTATGAATTGCAAAAGTGAGAATATGATTATTTAGGGTAGTATCGTAGAAAAAACGATAATTAAAAAAAATAATTAAAAATTTAATGTACAAACCAAATTTTTATTGGTATTATATTTACCACTGTTACTCCTTTTGCAAGTTCTAATTTGAAGACGTTTAATGAGGTGACTTTTTTGACAGTAGATAAAGTATTTCCGATGACCACTCAAGGCAAGGAAAAATTAGAAAAAGAATTAGATAGTTTGAAAACAATTAAGCGTAAAGAAGTTGTTGAGCGAATCAAAACAGCTCGTAGTTTTGGGGATCTTTCTGAAAACTCTGAGTATGATGCCGCGAAAGAAGAGCAGGCTTTTGTTGAGGGAAGAATTACAACAATTGAGAATATGCTAAGAAATTCTGTTATCATTGAAAATACAGCTGCTAATGGTATCGTAAGCTTGGGGAAAACAGTGACCTTTAAAGAATTACCAAATGGTGATGAAGAAAGCTATACCATTGTTGGCTCAGCAGAAGCAGATCCTTTTGAATCGAAGATTTCAAATGATTCGCCGATTGCACGCAGTCTAATGGGGAAAAAAGAAGGAGATCAAGTATCAATACAAACTCCCGATGGTGAAATCGAGATTGTATTAGTAACTGTTAAATAAGTAACGCTGATGATGAGGAAACCATTTTCAACTTGAAAATTGCTTTTCTTTATGACAAGCTTTACCTAAATTGTGTTGAGTTTAATACCATCTGAAAAGGAAAAACCTTTTTGGATGGTACTTTTATTTATGAGATGGTACTTTTATTTATGATGTGTTAAATTTAGTTTGCGCATAATCTTAATTGTCGTTAGAAAGGTAACTAATCCTGATTACCGATTAAGATAGCGAATGCTTTGTGGTAATTTTCCATCTCGCTTTGTTAAAAAAGTGCTTAAATATCTAGATATTCGCGCATTTTTTGCCGCGCGAGATGAAAAATTTCCGGACAAATCATTCACTAT
>JAVBKB010000113.1:0-4252 GCA_031554275.1 Caryophanales bacterium
AATCCTTTTCATAATGGGCATGCTTATCATTTGCAAAAAAGCCTCGAACTATCAAAAGCTGATGTCGCAATCGCTGTGATGAGTGGCAACTTTCTGCAACGTGGTGAAATGGCGCTCGTTGATAAGTGGAGTCGCACAAGAATGGCATTAGCAGCGGGTGTAGATATCATCATTGAGCTTCCTGTAATCCATGCTGTGCAAAAGGCTGACCTTTTTGCCAAAGCTGCCATCCAATTGCTTGCTGCCATGAAGTGTCATCATATAGCTTTTGGAAGCGAAAACGGCGAATCCGAATCCTTTGTCGCTGCTGCTCACACGATTCTAAATAACCAGGCGCAATATAATCTAATTGTTCAAAACGAGCTTGTACAGGGAGTGAGCTATCCAGTAGCTACGGGTCGTGCCTTTCAAGTTGTATCTGGTTCGAACAAGTTGGATCTAAGTCAACCAAACAATTGTCTTGGTTATCATTATGTCGCAGCAATCGTACAACTGGGATTAACAATAGAGCCACTAACCTTTACAAGAGCTGGAGTTAGTCACCATGCCACATCACCAATTGGCAATTTCGCAAGTGCAACATCTATACGGCAAGCGATTACTAATAACAACTATGAACTTCTGCAATATGCTCCTGAATTTGTTGCATCGGAAATTATCGAGTATCAGCGCAACAACCAGTCGCTTCACCGCTGGGAGTCCTATTGGCAACTGCTACAGTACAAAATATTGTCCGCTTCACCAACACAACTACAACGAATTTATGAAGTGAAGGAAGGGCTTGAGTATAGACTGATTGAATGTGCTTCCAATAGTGAATCGTTTGCAACTTTTATAGAACAAATGAAAACAAGACGTTACACCTATACAAGGTTGCAAAGAATTTGTACGTATGTCTTATTGAACATTGAAGCAGAACTGGTTGCAAAATACCCCAAACCAAATTATATTCGCCTGCTTGGATTGTCTGAAACAGGTCGTCAATACCTGAAGCTCAGGAAGAAAGAGCTTACGCTACCAATCGTTACAAAGCTTTCAGATTATCGTCATGAGGACTATCTAGAGCAGATCCGCTTTAACCAAACTTATTATCAAGTGTTGCCCCACGAGCAGCGTCAAGTCATGTGGCAACGGGAATATGAAAAACCAATTCTGAAATGAAGCGTATATTCATTTCAGTTTTTTCATGACTAGTCTTATAAGGAATAGCACAATTTTGTGAACAGCAGAGTTTCTTATTATTCCTCGATAAAAACTCCCCAAAATCATTCGCTATTTTCAACAAGAGCGGAATTAATCCATCTGATTTAAATACTCAACGGCGTCATCAAAAGTCTCAACTGGTACGATGATCATCTTTGTTTTAATCTTCTCGGCTTTTTTGACAGCATCCTGATAATTGTCGCCATCTACTGGTGCAAAGAAAATTTTCGAATCTGCATCGCTCGCAGCAACTACTTTTTGTTCGATACCACCAATGGCACCCACTTTGCCAGCTTCATCAATTGTTCCTGTGCCAGCGATTTTGTAGCCCTTTGTCAGATCCGCTTCAGTTAATTGATTGTAAATTTCTAATGAAAACATCAATCCGGCAGAAGGACCTCCAATTTCCTCAGAATCAATTTCGATTTTTGGATCAGTGGATAAATCTAAGTCTTGCATCGGGCTGATGCCAATACCTGGCTTATTGCTCGGCAGCAGCTTTAGCTCTAAAGAGACTTCCATCTCCTTCTGATTCCTTTCAATAGCGAATTTCACTGAGTCTCCAACTTTTTTTTCTGCCAACAAGTTCAAGAATTCGTCTTGTTGATCTAACACTTCCCCGTCGACTTGTTCAATAAGATCACCTACACGGAGCTTGCCATCGGCAGGATAATCAGGTACCACTGCCATTACATAAATACCTTTGTAATTGATATTAACTGGTTTTCCTGCCTTTTGATAGGCAGTAATGATTGCACCGTTTTTGGCGCTGTCCATATTCCTAAGCTGTTCAAGATTATATTCCTCGTCAGTTTCATTTGGCGAAAGAATCTCCTCTTGCTTGAAAGTACGCACATCATCTGAAAGACCAGCACGTACTAGTCCATACACATTCGCTTTACTCATGTAAACAGTAACAAGTGAAAAAGAACCTTCCTCATCATAGCCTTGTTCGACTTTAACCAATGGCTCTAATGGCTCAACTGTTCCTGGTTCAGTAATGTAATAAGGAAGGGGGATGTAATATAGAACCATTAATATAATTAATACCCCAACAATAACCTTTGATAATCTATTCAAGATAAGATTTCCTTCCATTTCGCGATTAAATAGCGAATGCTCTTTATATTTTTTTTTGTTTCCGACTCTCCAATGTTAATCATTTCTTCGATATTTGTAAATGCTGTCGAACTAAATTTTGAGACTCTCGGAAGGATAAAGACATCCGCAAGCTCTCTGTGATCCTGTTTAATCCTATTTTGCATAATATCCAAGCTACGTGAGATGACATCAAATACGGAACCAACTTGATTCTTTATTAACTTTGTTGACACATCACTTGCAATTACAAAATCTGCGCCCATCTTTTTCACTTCGGATATCGGCACCCAATCAACTGTTCCTCCGTCAATCAGCAAGTGATTATCATAGGCATAGGGTACAAATATGCCTGGTATCGAAATACTTGCTCGTATAGCTCTTGCTGCACTGCCTGAATGATATACGATCTTCTTACCAGTTTCAAGGTCTGTGGCTACGATTGCCGTGGGAATTTGGAGCTCCTCAATATCTTTTCCATGTGTCAACAGTTGCATAAGCTGAACAATTTTCTCACCCTTAACGAATCCCATTCGCGGCACGACAAAATCTAAATAACGATTTCTTTGAAAAAGAGCTGCAAACTTAGATAAGTGTTTGATATCAAGTCCAGCAGCATAACAACCCGCTACAAGAGCACCCATACTGCTCCCTGAGATATAGTCAATTGGAATTTCCGCTTCCACAAGTGCTTTTATAACGCCAACATGTGCAAAACCTCTTGCCCCACCTGAACTTAAAGCCAACCCGATCTTCGGTTCCAATTTATCACCCCTCTTGCAAAATGATGTCAGAACTTATTCAAGAAGAATTTAGATGCTTGTTCTAATCCCTTTTTATCTGAAATACGATACATCATACCTTTCTTTTAGTATATGTAAACTGGAATTTCATGACCTATTCACTTATCAAATTTGCAAAAAATCGGAGTCTTTCAATTGAAAAAATCACCACTGTTCTCAATATTCATTGCCGGATTACTTTTTACAATCGCTATTTCAATGGTAGCTTATCCAAATGAAGTGTTATCTGCATCCTTACGGGGTCTAAATATTTGGTGGGGGGTCGTTTTCCCTTCGCTTTTACCTTTTCTAATCTTGAGTGAGCTTCTCATTGGATTCGGTGTGGTAGCGCTCATTGGTGTGCTATTTGAACCCATTATGCGACCGTTATTTAGAGTTCCAGGCGTTGGCGGTTTTGTCTTAGCGCTTAGTATGATTTCCGGTTTTCCATCAGGGGCACGGATGACTGCATCCTTGCGAAAAAGCGGACAGCTTACAAGGGCAGAAGCAGAGCGATTAGTGACATTTACAAATGTTGCAAATCCATTATTTATCTTCGGCGCAGTCGCTGTAGGGTTTTTTCATAATCCGAAACTTGGGCTAATCATTGCGGTTGCTCATTACGGTAGCAACTTGCTTGTAGGACTGCTAATGCGTTTCTATGGCAATGAGCGTACAGCTGTTGCCAGTAAACAACGTTGGTTGCTGAAATCGGCTCTTCGTACTATGCACCAAACAAGAGTTTCCAACAATAAACCCTTTGGTAAGATCCTTGGAGACGCAGTCGCTACTGCTGTCCAAACGCTATTGATGATTGGCGGATTCATTATGGCATTCTCTGTGCTAAATAGAATTCTCTTTCATTTGGGTGTCATCCCTCTGATTGCTGATGCGTTGGGGAAAATTATCCTTCCTGCACTCACAAATCCACTGCTTGCTGGAACTTTTGAAATCACCTTAGGCGCACAACTGACAAGTGCTGCTCAAACGCCACTGTTCTTCATGTTGATTGCAATTGCATGGATTTTGGCATTTAGCGGATTCAGCATTCATGCTCAGGTAGCGAGTATTCTGGCGGAGACAGATATTCGCTACCGACCATTCTTGATCGGCAAATTGTTGCATGGGGCACTTGCCATGATCATTACTTTCTTGCTGATACAAAAAAC
>JAVBKB010000112.1:0-24501 GCA_031554275.1 Caryophanales bacterium
AGTTAACAGAGGATGAAGTGAATAATACAATTGCTGTTTTTTCATCTCTTAACACACCTTCGAATATGAATAGCATCTTAATGGGGATTGTAATGGATGATGCAGAGAAGTATGTGACAAAAGCCATCTCTCTTGATGAAGCAGTAAACAATGCTATGAGTAAAATCAACTTATATACCTCAGAATAAATTATATAGAAAATATCCAAATAGGATTAATTCAGAGCTCTAAGGAGGGATCATTACGAAGAATACCTACAAAACACCTTTACTATTTATTTTACCGAGCTTCATTGGTGTTTCAATTTTCGTTCTGTTCCCATTTCTGGATGTGCTACGACGTTCATTCACATCAATGGCTGGCACATGGGTGGGTATTGATAATTTCCACACGATATTTACCAACAAAGCTTTTGAACTAGCAGCCAAGAATACGATTAGATTTGAACTCATTTGCCTGCCTTTATTATTGGGTCTATCTTTACTGATTGCCTTGGCACTTTACAGATACAAGCGAATTGGCCAGTTTTTGAAAAGCGGATTTCTAATTCCAATGGCGATTCCAGTAGCATCAGTGGTTTTGTTATGGCAATTTTTATTTGATTCAAAAGGGTTTATCAATGGTTTTATCAGTAAATTTGGACTTGATGGTTACGACTGGATGAACTCGGGGTCTGCTTTTTGGGTGCTGGTGTTTGCCTATGTTTGGAAAAATATTGGTTTCAATATAATCATTTGGCTCGCGGGTCTTTCAAGTATTTCGCCAGCAATATATGAGGCAGCAAGAATGGATGGCGCAAGTGAATGGCAATGCTTTCTCAAAATTACTTTGCCGAATTTATTACCTACTATCTATATTACTTTTGTTCTCTCTCTCTTAAACTCATTTAAAGTTTTTCGGGAGGCGTACTTGATTGCTGGGGATTATCCTCATGAAAGTATTTACATGCTACAACACACCTTCAATAACTGGTTCCGGGATCTTTCCTTGGAAAAGATGTCGGCTGGTGCCGTTATCGTTGTATTAGTTTTGATAGTGCCAATTTTGTTGTTTCAAAGAAAACAATGGAGCCAACTTTAATCCTGCTTTCTGTTAAAAACATAAAACGGAAATGACGAAAATTCAACCTGATTTGTCAGTCAAGCCTTGCATACTTTCGTGTATTTCGCTTTTTTTCGCACACCTAGTAATGTTCTCTCATTTCTACTTTGTATTTTTAACAAAAATCAGGATAAGAACAAGGAGGCAAGATGAAAAAGAAATTTGTTATCGTAATCCTATCCATTCTCTCTTTCCTTGTCTGTTACCCTATTTTTTTTCTATTGATTGGTTCTTTGATGGGCGGGAATGAGTTAAAAGAACATATTGCTGTTCTGTCAACAAAAGATGATGGCTTTATCACATGGTCTTGGCTTCCCAACGAACCAACATTTCGATCTTATGTTGAGCTTCTTCTCGACACACCTCAATTTTTCGGGACATTCTGGAATTCTATCAAAATTACGCTTGGTGTTTTGATTGGACAGATGCTTGTAGGAATTCCAGCTGCTTGGGGATTTGCAAGGTACCAATTTCGATTTCGACGAGTGCTCTTTATGCTATATGTGATCTTAATGATAATGCCCTTTTTGGTAGTTATGCTACCTCAGTATTTGGTTTTGAATCAATTGGGTCTTTTGGATACACTTTGGTCTATTATTCTTCCAGGAATGTTTTCAACATTTCCAATCTTTATTATCCATTCATTTTTTCGAAGCATTCCTGAAAGCATTATCGAATCTGCCCGAATTGATGGTGCAAGTGAGCTTCGGATTTTCTTGAAGATTGGGATTCCATTGAGTTCTGGAGGAATAATTTCTGCAATGATATTAAGTTTTTTGGAGTATTGGAATCTAATAGAGCAGCCGCTTGTTTTCTTAAAGGATAAATCGCTTTGGCCTTTATCACTCTACTTGCCTAGTATTTCTTTAGATCAAGCTGGTCTTGCTTTTAGTGCAGCGATATTTGCATTAATTCCTTCGATACTTATTTTTCTGTTAGGTCAGAATTATTTGGAACAAGGTATCGTCGCAACCGCTGTACAGGAATGAGTTTAACTAGAGTCCTCCACATTCTTGATAAAACGAGATAACCCTTATGATTTGATTAGAAGCATCTTATTACTATTTTGAAAGGATACTTGTGAAATGAAAAAAAAGCTTATAAAAGTTGCTATTGTATTTATCCTAATGATGATCTTCTTCACAATACTATCAAGAGCTGCTGATCAGTTTACGATTGCAAAAGTGATGACAACTGAAGCCAAACATATGTCAATAGAGCATAGTTTGATCGCACCAGGTAAGGTTTCTCATAATCAAGTTCAGATAGTCTCAACTGTGTCTAATCAAGTTGTTGCAAACGTTTTTGTTAGTATTGGCGAGCGAGTTACAGCAGGTACAGTACTTTTTAAGGTGAAGAAAGAAGAACTGGGAAAACAGATTTCCGCTTTACAGCTGGAAATAGATTCGTTAAATCTTTCTATTCAAGATACGACTAGTACACAAAGTAGTGAAAAGAAAAGGAATGAGTTAGCAATCAAACGGGCTAAGGAAGACTTGGTGCAGGTTCGTGATGAAGGAAACGCTAAGGTTAGTAAGGCTAGTGAGGAGTTGCAGGAGGCAAAAACTAAATATGATGAATACAAGAAAAACCCTTCATCAATGGCAGATGTGACAGCAACTGAACTTAACGCAGTGAAAAAGGAAAAACAAAATGCTTTTGATGAAGAAGTAGTGAACCGTGATAAAAACAATTTAGCTGCTCAACGAGCATTGGAAGATGCCAACAATGCAACAATCACAACATCGTCAATAGCAAGTACAACATTGGAAAAGGAACAAAAGTTAGCTGAAAAGACAAGACTCGAAGCCCTTCAAAGTGTTGATGGTGCCATTACAGCACCCATCGATGGTGTTGTGACGAAGGTGAATATGACAGAGGGTGATCGGACAACTGATGCATCAACAATTGCCCTTGCTGATCTATCCGCTGGAATGCAACTCAAAGTACAAATTAGCGCCGAAGATGAAAGCTTTCTTAATGGTGAGGGTGTGATATCGGTAACTGGTGAAAATTCTCAAACTCACAAGCAAGAAAAAATTGAGAAACTAACGATTGCATCAGTTAAAGAAGATAATGAGAAAAATATGATTGAAGTGATAATCAAATTACCAAAGGATAGCCTTTCATATGGAAGCGATGCAACTTTGCAGATAGTTAATTCATCAAGCAAATTCAATTATTGTGTACCACTTCAGGCAGTCAGGCAATCAAATGATAACAAGTATTTTATCTTGATTATTGATGAAAAGGATTCGATTTTGGGAAAAGAGTATATTGCAAGTAAAATAGATGTGACAATTCTAGACAAGAATGGTCAATATGCAGCAATTGAAGGTCCAACTATCAATGCGCTATCAAAAATTATCATTTCAAGTGATAAACCTATAGGTGAGCGAATTCGTGTAAAGGTGCGAGAATAAGTTATGTTGAAAGAAAAGAATTACATTGAGCGCATTAAAAGCTGGTATGTGAAGAGTTCTAGGCTTGTGAACAGAATAGTTGAGCTACTCGGAAATATCAAAAAAATAAAAATATCGAAAATCCATATTTTTATTTTTTTCATGGGCATTTTGACGGTCATTTGTTATTCCAAAGCAGTTTACCATACAAGTAACTTAAATCATTTTGATAATAGTATAACGCTATATGATAGCGCTGGGATGACTGCCGAGATGGCGGTTGAGGCAAAAGATAATAGCGATTTAGATGAAAATCCATACTCATTTACCATTTGGGGAGAAACTGAAATTGCTTCTATCAGTAATAAAGATTTAAATCGTACTTCAGAGGTACAGAGATTAGAAGTGTGTGGTAGAACTGACATCATTTTTCCTAATGAGATTCCACTAGAACGTGAAGACAAATCAGGCTGTTTAATTGATAAAGTAACTGCGATGGACCTTTTTGGCAATATAGATATAATCGGGACTAATATTCAATTGGGAGATAAAGACTATACTGTTCGTGGTGTCATGGAGACTGATGAACAAGTATTTGTTACTCAAATAAGATCAACTGAAGAAACGAAACTCGATACGATTACGATTCGGAAAATCGAAGATGTACCAATTGATATGATAACCTCGGAGTTAAATCTTCTCTATGGGTTCACTGGAGATGTGTTGGCGTTTCAATCAATTAAAGGAATAATAATCGTTTTCTTGCTGATCATTCCTCTTTTCCTGGGGGTATTCGTATTACAGTTAATTTGGAAATATGCAAAAACAGCTAGGCGTAGTGAAGTGGATTTTCAAGAAAATCCTTTTGAAAGGTATCCTTTGGAATTCTGGTTTTGGTGTTTATCATTTGGTGTAATACTTTATGTCCTGTTGCGATTGCTTTTCAAACAACTTTCCATTCCAGAAGACGTATTACCAACAAAATGGTCGGACTTCAATTATTGGAGTGACTATTGGCTAAAGCAACAAGAATCCTTTCGAACTCTTATCAAAATCCCGAAGCGGATACCTGAAATGGATAGTATTTATTCGATTATAAAAGCAATTTCCTACTGTGTGCTTTCATATCTTTGTTTTTTAATTACGGAGGTGAGTATGCTTTTGATGAGAATAAAATCGAAATCTCAGAAAATAATTTTAAAAGACAAATCAATTTCATAATTCCAAAAACTGTGCTGAATAATAAAACTCTTTGAGGAGCTCAATATGTTGAAGTTACGACTAAACAATGTTTGTAAGGTATACAGTAAAAATGTGGCAGCAGTAACGAATTTCAATTTGGATATAGCTGAAAGGGAATTTGTTGTGCTTGTTGGTCCATCAGGCTGCGGTAAATCAACTGTCCTACGAATGATTGCAGGTCTGGAAGAGGTAAGTGGAGGCGAAATTTATTTAGGGAAGACACTTGTAAACAACATTCCCTCAAAAGATCGCGATATTGCTATGGTATTTCAAAACTATGCACTTTATCCACATATGACTGTTTTCGAAAATATGGCTTTTGGTTTAAAAATACGAAAGCTCCCCAAAACGGAGATAACCAAGCGTGTTTCAGAAACTGCTGAAATACTTGGGCTAGGCGATTATTTGAAGCGGAAACCTAAAGCTTTATCAGGTGGTCAGAAACAACGAGTTGCGTTAGGGCGTGCTATTGTTCGTGATGCAAAGGTGTTTCTAATGGACGAACCTCTTTCCAATTTAGATGCAAAGTTAAGGGTACAAATGCGTTCTGAGATCATTAAACTCCATAGTCGGTTGAAAACAACAACTATTTATGTGACACATGATCAAACAGAAGCCATGACCATGGCAACTAAACTTGTGGTAATGAAGGATGGCGCAATACAACAAGTTGGAACTCCAAAATCAATCTATACTAACCCAGTAAATATGTTTGTGGCAGGTTTCATTGGTACCCCGGAAATCAACTTTATCGGCGGTATTGTAACTGAAACGCATTTTACATTTGAAAACATTTCGATACCTATACCAAAAAACAAGTTAGAGCTTTTGAAATCAAATGGCTATGTTGGAAAAGAAGTTGTGATGGGAATACGTCCTGAAGAAATCAGTTATATCGAAGAAAAAGATGAATTATTTGATGATTTACAATTAATTGTTGAGATTGATTTTTCGGAACTGATGGGATCGGAAAGGATGCTCTATACAAAATTAGGGAATCAAAACCTAGTGGTTCGCGTTGACTCTAGAATCAATATTAGCGAGAAAACAGATGCAAAGGTGACCATGAACATGAACGAAGCACTTTTTTTTGATAGAGACTCAGAAATGCAAATTTCAGTAACTTGAGCTGTTATTAACAAATAAAATCGCAGCGGCTCACAGACAATAGAATTCTTAAAACGTTTACTTATGGCTCTCCAAATAACACGAAACGCCCTTTGATGAGTCGACCATAGTCGAACTTCGAGAAGAGCTGGAAAGTTAAATCAGCACGAAACTACATAATTCCGATAAAAATGGCTCTATTTTGCTCAACATGGCGCTTCCTTATTGTAAACAGCCTATAAAACAAGAGAATGAGCCGTTTTTTTTAGGATGACGTAAAAGCATGGACAATCATGAGTGAATATCTGTAGAATACTTTTATGCAATAGCACGACTTTGAGTGGTCTGCTGAACTCCGAAAGGAGGTGTTTTGCTTATGACAGTATTTGAATCGTTGTCAACTATGTTCCTTTTCGGAATGTTTGTTATAGCGTTACTATCTTACTTGAAAAAGCAAAAATAGGCGGACACTCACTAAAGTAATCGCCTATTTTTTAAGGTGCTAAATTAGTCAGCAGGCTGCTGGAAGCAGACTAGAGCTAACTGGGTTCAGTGTTATAAGCACTGTTCCCTTTTTTCATTTTAATCATACCATGATGAATTTATTCATGCAATTAAATTTGAGGATGAACAGAATCTCCAGGAAGAATTAGATCAACTTGCAGAAATCAAAAAGAATGTCTACAAAATTTGAGACAGTTACTTTGCAAAAAGTCGAAAAGTTGGTGATAATCTAGTTTTTTGACCACACAGCTTTTCTCCAATTTAGCATGATAAGTCATGCTGAAAATGATGTATAATAGATAGCAATAAATGAATTTTGGAGGAAACTTAATTGAAATCGGTTGTTTTAGCAGAAAAACCATCTGTTGCAAGAGATATTGCAAGAGTTTTGAAATGTCAAAAGAAGGGCAACGGCTTTTTGGAAGGTGATCAATATATTGTTACATGGGCACTCGGTCATTTAGTCACTTTGGCAGACCCTGAGATGTATGATACAAAGTATAAAGAATGGCGCTTGGATCAACTGCCAATGCTACCTGAACCATTGAAATTAGTAACGATTCAGCAAACGTCCAAACAGTATAATGCCGTGAAATCACAGTTAATTCGCAAAGATGTTAATAATGTCATTATCGCTACTGATGCGGGGCGGGAGGGAGAGCTTGTTGCTAGATGGATTCTGGAGAAAGCAAATGTCAAGAAGCCACTACAGCGTCTTTGGATTTCTTCGGTAACAGACAAGGCAATTCGTGATGGATTTCAAAGGCTTGAAAGCGGCAAGAAATATGAGAATCTATTCGCTTCTGCAGTTGCGCGGTCATCAGCTGACTGGTTAATTGGGATGAATGCGACTAGAGCTTTGACGACAAAGTTCAATGCGCAGCTTTCCTGTGGACGGGTGCAAACACCAACACTTGCGATGATCGCAAAGCGTGAAGAAGAAATTCGCAAGTTCATACCTAGACCATTCTATGGTCTACAAGCGAAATCTGATGCAATTCTTTTTACATGGCGAGACAGCAAAACTAATGAGACAAGGTCTTTCAATAAAGAGCGTATTACCACTTTGGTTTCGCAGCTGCAGGGAAAAGACCTACAGATTTCTCAAATCGAAAAGAAGATGAAAAAAACCTATGCGCCAGCACTTTATGACCTGACAGAACTTCAGCGTGATGCACACAAGCGGTTCAATTTTTCCGCTAAAGATACCTTGTCGATTATGCAACAATTGTATGAAACACACAAAATTGTTACATATCCCAGAACCGATTCGCGCTATATTTCCGCTGATATTGTCAGCACGTTGAAGGATCGATTGGCTGCCTGTTCTGGATTGTACCCACTTGCCAAGAAGTTGCGGATGAAACCAATTCAAGCCAATAAATCATTTGTTGATGATAGCAAGGTGTCCGATCACCATGCGATTATTCCAACTGAGCAAGCACCACTTATCCATAAATTAAGTGATAAGGAAAAGAGAATCTATGATCTGATCGTCACACGATTCTTGTCAGTGCTTTTACCGGCTTACGAGTATGAGCAGACAACGCTTCACGGCAAAATTGGGGCAGAAGAATTTACTGCAAGGGGTCGTCGCGTGATCTCGCTTGGTTGGCGAGAAGTGTATACCAATATTGATGATGACGATGAGGAAAACGATAAGCAAATGTTGCCAGCAGTGGATCGGGGTCAAAAGTTCACGGTAAAGTTGGCTGAAACTTCGGGTGTAACAAAGCCGCCTGAACCCTTCAACGAAGGGACACTACTATCGGCAATGGAGAATCCAGCCCAGTTCATGGAGGATACGAAATTACTGCAAACCCTAAAGAAAACCGGGGGCCTTGGAACTGTAGCCACAAGAGCAGATATCATTGAAAAACTGTTCAATACATTTCTGTTGGAAAAACGAGGCAAAGGGATTCATGTTACTTCTAAAGGTAAGCAATTATTAGACTTAGCACCAAACGAACTTCAAACACCAGAGCTGACTGCGGAATGGGAGCAGAAGCTTGAAAAAATCGCCAAAGGTGAGTTGAAGAAAGAAAGCTTCATTAAAGAGATTGTTGCACATACTAAGTCCATCGTGGTTGATATCAAGAATAGTGAAAAGAAATATCGCCATGATAATGTGACGGGAACACCATGCCCGAATTGTGGAAAACCGTTGCTTGAAGTGAATGGCAAGAAGGGCAAAATGCGCGTCTGCCAAGATCGTGAATGTGGATATCGCAAAACCATGGAGCGAGAATCGAATGCTCGCTGTCCAAATTGTCATAAGAAAATGACTATGGTTGGAGAGGGTGAAGGGCAGTTATTCGTCTGTAAATGTGGTCATCGCGAGAAATTGTCTGCCTTCCAAAAACGCAGAGGCGGCAGTGATAGTGGCAACGCATCGAAGAATGACGTGTCAAACTTTCTAAGATCCCAGACAAAAGAAGAGCCAGTCAACAACGCATTTGCAGAAGCTTTTGCCAAATTACAACTGGATAAGAAGAAGGAATAGTTGCTGCAAGTAAATAATTCGGATTTGGATCAATAGACAAAAAAAGTTTAAATATATTCACTTAGGTGAGATATTTAAACTTTTTTTAATTTATCCTAATTGTCGATAGAATTGCAACTCAAAACTTGCTAAGATTCCACTTCGTCAAAATTTCCTAGGATAGTCCGCGATCCTTGTTACTCTGAGATTTTGTCGTTTCTTCCTGCCGCAAAGATGGCGATAAGAAAAATAATAGAGACGATTAGAATGGCAATTGTTCCAATTCCCATAAGATGATCACTCCGCTCATAGATTTTATGAGCAGTATATCATCCGGAAATGAGATCTCATAACAATTTGTCTCATATAATGTTAACTCCTCATATGCTGAACAATTGTTTTGAAATCCCCTTCTGAAATTTCAAAATGACCATATCGTAATTTGGCACCATATTTTGTTTTGTCTTCAACGAATTCCAATTCATCTAGAATTGGAATGATTGGCTGGTGCTTAAGTGTTTTGATAAAACCAACGTTTCTTCGGAAAGGAATGAAATCAGGTGCCATCTCGAATTGATAGACAAGATCATCAAGAACCTTACCGACAGCAGTAAATGACTTGCAAGGCGATTGCTCCGCAAACTTAATTCTTGGGCTGTAATAAATAATCCAATCATCTTTCTTCATTCTCTTCAGTGGAGCAGCTTTCCCGTGACAAACCTGACAAAAGTTTCCCGCTATACCTTTTTGCACATGGTCAAAAGATGCAACACCAATCCAATATCTAGGCATGTTTCTCCTCTGTAAAAGAAAACTGTCATAACATGACAAGAGCTTTCTTGAAATTATCTTCATTTGATCCAAGGCTCTTAAAGTATCTCCGAGCAATCTTTTCTATTGTAATCGCTCCTTTTCGTAAGTGCAATTATATGTATGCTTGCTATAAAATTATCAAGTGCCGCTAGTATAATTTTTTTGAAATTATTTATGTATCCAATCAAGCTCTCATCAAAATCATCATTATGAAGTCGTCTGCATAAATTAACTTAGGAATGAAGAAGTGTCAATTTTGATGGGATGCTAAGTGATCCATCTAAGAATGAATTAAATAGGTGCTAAGAATGAATAATGCTTAACCTGATTCCAGTCAAAAGTAGAGAATGTTTTGTGGTAAATTTTCCGTCTCGCTTTGTTAAACTCGCATTTGTTGCCTTGCGAGATGAATAAATTTCTGAACAAACCATTCTCTATTTTTTAACTGGAATCAGGCTTAGAACAACCTGTTTCAAAGGGAGGCTAGCATGGACATTTTAGAAAAGATTGGACGATTTCGTGAGGAAGAGGAAGTACTGAAATGGACGGGAACATTTAGGGAGTATCTTCAATTATTGAAGGAGAAACCTTGGGTCGCTCAATCAGCACATGCTCGTGTTCACAAGATGATTACGGACGCTGGTGTAGAAACAGTAAACGGGCATAAGAAGTACAACTTTTTTACAGAAGAGCTATTTGGACTGGAAGAGCCTCTAGAAAGATTGGTGGAGGAATATTTTCATCCAGCTGCCAAGCGGTTAGATGTTCGTAAACGAATTCTTCTATTAATGGGACCTGTTAGTGGCGGGAAATCAACTTTAGTGACTCTGTTAAAGCGTGGACTAGAAAAGTATGCCTATTCGGATGAAGGTGCGATTTATGCGATTAAAGACTGCCCAATGCATGAGGATCCCTTGCACTTAATTCCGAATCACTTGCGTCAAGATTTCTTTGATGAGTTTGGTATTCGGATCGAAGGAAATTTGTCACCACTCAATCTAATGAAGCTATCGACTGAGTATGGGGGAAATATTGAAGATGTCATGATCGAAAGAATTTTCTTTTCAGAAGATAAGCGTGTTGGTATCGGAACTTTCAGTCCATCAGATCCTAAATCACAAGATATTGCTGATTTAACAGGTAGTATTGATTTCTCAACCATTGCCACATATGGCTCAGAATCAGATCCTCGTGCTTACCGTTTTGATGGGGAGCTGAATAAGGCTAATCGTGGGATGATGGAATTTCAAGAGATGCTGAAGTGTGATGAGAAATTTCTCTGGCATCTACTATCTTTGACGCAGGAAGGGAATTTTAAAGCGGGTCGTTTTGCACTAATTTCTGCAGATATTTTGATTGTTGCGCATACCAATGAGACAGAGTATCGTTCTTTTATTTCCAATCGGAAAAACGAGGCACTGCATTCTCGAATTATTGTAATGCCGATTCCTTACAACTTGAAGGTGCGGGAAGAAGAGAAAATATATGAAAAGATGATTCGTGAAAGCGATGTCGCAGATGTGCATATAGCACCTCATACACTAAAGGTTGCTGCTATGTTCACGATTCTAACGCGGTTGAAGGATTCAAAAAAAGGCGATATTGACTTAGTGAAGAAGATGCGCTTGTATGATGGAGAGAATGTCGAGGGTTACACAAGCTCTGATTTAGATGAGTTGAAGAGGGAGTATAACGATGAGGGGATGAGTGGCATTGATCCTCGATATGTGATCAACCGGATTTCATCAACAATCATTCGTAAAGAGGTTACTTCCATTAATGCGCTTGACGTGCTGCGTTCTTTAAAAGATGGATTAGATCAGCACCCATCTATTTCCCAGGAAATGAAGGAGCGCTACATGAATTTCATCTCAGTTTCCCGGAAAGAATATGATGAAATTGCCAAAAAAGAAGTGCAGAAAGCCTTTGTTTACTCCTATGAAGAATCAGCAAAAACACTGATGAACAATTACCTTGATAATGTAGAATCCTTTTGCAATAAGACTAAATTTCAGGATCCGCTCACTGGTGAGAAGCTAAATCCAGATGAGAAATTAATGCGTTCAATCGAGGAGCAAATTGGTATATCTGAAAATGCAAAGAAAGCATTCCGTGAGGAAATCCTCATCCGTATTTCTGCTTATGCCCGCAAAGGGAAACGCTTTGACTATAGTTCACATGACCGCTTGCGTGAGGCAATTCAAAAGAAGCTCTTTGCAGATCTAAAGGATGTCGTGAAAATCACCACTTCAGTGAAGACACCAGATGAGCAGCAATTGAAAAAGGTAAATGAAGTTGTTGTACGTTTGATTGATGAACATGGCTATAATGCCGAATCGGCTAATGATTTGTTGAAGTATGTGGGGAGTTTATTGAATCGGTGAATAAGTACAAGGAAATTAGTAAGTACATTGACTTACTAATTTTTTTGTACAAAAATATTCTCATTTAAGATAACTAATTCTCAACAAAGTTAATATAACTAGACAGAACAAGCCTGTATTTTCAAGATATTTTGTCGTAATAAAATTAAATATAATGTCGTTTTTAAAATAATTATAAATAATTAAGCAAATAACTTGTTTTTTCTTGTCTCTTATTAGTATGATATTGTTGAGTACTGAAAAATTATTCGACAGGAGGATTACTATGAAAGATGAAAAAAAACTGACAACATCAGCTGGGGCACCCGTGCCAAACAATCAAGATTCACTTACCGCAGGTTCGCGTGGTCCAATGTTATTGCAAGATGTCTGGTTTCTTGAGAAATTGGCGCATTTTGATCGAGAAGTGATTCCTGAAAGAAGAATGCATGCGAAGGGTTCAGGCGCTTATGGAACTTTTCGTGTGACGCAAGACATTACACCATATACAAAGGCGAAGATCTTTTCTGATGTAGGTAAAGAAACTGAGCTTTTTGTTCGATTTTCAACAGTTGCTGGTGAACGGGGTGCTGCTGACGCAGAGCGCGATATCCGAGGATTTGCCATCAAATTCTATACTGAAGAAGGAAATTGGGACTTGGTCGGTAACAATACGCCGGTATTCTTCTTCCGCGATCCACTGAAATTCCCAGACTTAAATCATGCTGTGAAACGTGATCCTCGCACAAACATGCGAAGTGCGAAGAACAACTGGGATTTCTGGACAAGCCTACCCGAAGCATTACACCAAATAACGATTACCATGAGTGATAGAGGAATCCCTGCATCATATCGACATATGCATGGGTTTGGCAGTCACACTTTTAGCATGATTAATGCAAATAATGAGCGGTTTTGGGTCAAATTCCATTTGCGAACTAATCAAGGTGTAAAGAACCTAACGGATGAGGAAGCAGAGTCAATTATCGCAAAAGATCGTGAGAGTCATCAGAAAGATCTATATGAGAGTATTGAAAATAATGACTTTCCAATGTGGACGATTTACATTCAGGTTATGCCAGAAAAAGATGCTGAGAAGCTTTCTTATCACCCATTTGATCTAACAAAAGTATGGCTGCATAAGGATTATCCTTTGATTGAAGTTGGCGTGATGGAGCTCAATCGTAATCCAGAAAACTATTTTGCGGAAGTGGAACAGGCTGCTTTTAATCCAGCAAATATCGTTCCAGGAATCAGCTTTTCACCAGATAGAATGCTACAAGGTCGTCTGTTCTCATATGGTGATGCGCAACGATATCGACTTGGTGTTAATCATAATCAAATTCCAGTTAATGCACCAAAATGTCCAGTGCATGGTTTTCATCGTGATGGAGCAATGCGCGTTGATGGCAATTACGGAGCTGCTACTAGTTATGAGCCGAATAGCTATGGAGAATGGCAGGAGCAACGTGATTTCAGTGAACCACCACTAGCAATAAATGGAGCGGCTGATCGTTGGAATTATCGTGAAGATGATGACGATTACTATTCTCAGCCTAGAATGTTATTTCAACTAATGACAGCTGCACAGCAACAAGTGCTATTTGAAAACACTGCTCGAGCAATGGGGGATGCGCCAAAAGAGATTAAGATTAAGCATATTGTCAATTGTGCCAAGGCTGATCCTGCTTATGGTGCTGGCGTTGCGAAGGCTCTAGGTATTGAAATGAGTGAAGTAGAAGCATAGTTTGCAAAGATAAATTGATTGAAGCCAATAGTGAAAAGGAACGAGGGTCTCGGAATCTCGTTCCTTTTTCGCGTGTTGAAGATATGCAAAGAAGTGGGGCACTATTTTCTTTTCGCCTCATCGATACCATTGACATCGTGGAGGGTTTTCTGCACAATTCATATTGAAAAATCAACACTTTCTTGATCCAGCCTTTCAGTATAAAGTTTTACATTTCTAAATCAAAAATCAAAAAAACCTCAGTTCAAATCACACTGAGGTTTAACATTCGTTTCAATAAGCATCAGGCTTAATGGCAACTATTCCGATTTTGGAACTGGTTTATACAGATAGGTTGCAACCATCAAGACGATAGCCGCAATCATATATACAAAAAGACCTGAGCCAGAGATATTTGTACTTTCGTTAAAAATAGAAACTGAATTAGTACTATAATAGATTGTTGCTCCAATAAGTCCAATTACACCGCAGGCGATCCCAACGGGTTTGATTATCGCTAGATTCTTTAGCACTGCCAAAACTGGGTAAGTGAATAATAATAGAAGAAGTATCCCTGCCAAACCAAATCCTGATTTCGATGCAATCCCTATATCTGTCCATGGCATTAAGAGCGAGACAAATGCCACAATCGCGGAAGCACAAATCAGTTTAGCCCCAATCTTCCATTTGGTATAATCAAATTGAAATTTTGCTTGAGAAAATTCTGCCTTGAATTGTTCAAATCGATTAACCACTTTGTCAGACATCGTTTGTGTCTTCGTTAGAACACAATTCGGACATTTAGTGACACCTTCATCTAATTCCTTACCACATTTATTACAAACAGCCAATTCTACCACTCCTTAAGAATACAATATTATTACTCTACTGAATAAACAGTGGAAAGTAAAGGAGATATTTGTATTGAAAATTATTTAACGATTTACTGTAGAATCATTGAAATGCTTTGGAATTTCCTCGATTTGAAAAGGGTTTATGCAACGTGAAAAATTTCAGCGATATATATTTGAGTCAGCGTCTTCGAAAGAAATGAGATGACTGCTGAACCGAAATTTCACCCAATTTTGAAAGAGGACTTGAAGTTTAAATCCTGGAACGAGTCGTGAAAAAGAATCCAGTGAAGTTGTGATTGCGATGGTGATAAGGTACAACATAGAGGTGATAGCGACTCATAAGCCTCCAATAACTCTTCTTGGAAGTAGGTAAGCAGTCATTCGAGAAGGTCACTATCAGCAAAAGCGTATCCTGCTCAGACCGCAGAATACGCTAATTATAACCTTGAAAAATCTACATCTGTCCAAGCAGTTTATTCAGAAGAACATAGAGTGTACCCGCTTCTTCGCCAGACAACGCAATGCATCCGCTGAGCTTTGTCGGAATCTCTATCGCCTTATCGCGAAGTGCTACGCCCTGTTCGGTCAAGGAAATGATGACACTACGCTCATCTTCATGATCACGTTTGCGGATGATTAGTCCGTCAGCCTCCATCTTTTTGAGAAGAGGAGTTAATGTACCCGAGTCAAGATACAAACAACTACCGAGTTCCTTGACGGTCAGAGCGTTTTTCTCCCATAAAACCAACATGACAATGTACTGCGTATAAGTCAGTCCGATCGGATCTAAATAAGGTTTGTACCGCTTAACGATCTCTTTTGCAGCAGCGTAAAGCGGGAAACATAGCTGATTTTCTAATTTGAGAACGTCATATTTCATTTTGCGGCTCCAATTAGCTCCGCAACATCCTTCTCAAGTTTCTCTGGTTTGACTGTTGGTGCGTATCGTTTTACCACATTTCCATTTTGATCGACAAGGAATTTTGTGAAATTCCACTTGATTTTTGAACCAAGAAATGATCCCTTTTCAGATTTCAAAAGAGTATATAGAGAGGATTCGTTTACGCCGTTGACATCGATTTTCGAAAACTGTGGAAAGGTGATGCCAAAACGCCCTGTACAGAAGGTGTGGATTTCCTCATCGCTTCCTTTTGCTTGGCTTGCAAATTGATTGCAAGGGAAATCGAGGATCTCAAGACCACTGTCCTTATATTCACTATATAGCTTTTGTAACCCAGTATATTGCGGCGTTAAGCCACAACTGGTCGCTGTATTAACAATGAGTAATACCTTCCCCTTGTAATTGCTAAGTGGAACTTCATTCTTCTTCATGTCTTCAACCTTGATATCATAGATACTCAATTTGATCACTCCAATTTATTTAATTAAATTTTGTACAATTAAATTGTATACAATTTATCAGGAAAAATCAACACTTATTTTACGAAATTGAACCATTTCCGAATTTAAAAAGAATTCAAATGAGTACCTTTATATTATCGTTGTAAAATATAAAATCGAATTATACAAAACATGTGTCAGAATGCAGCAAAAAATCGATTTCGTTTTTAAATATAATGTGGCAAGGATTAATCCACCAATAAATGCAGATAAAATCTGACCGATGTTGACATGAAGGATAGCGAATAAAAGTGTTGAAACCAAAATCGCCGTTATTACACTATATCTATTTTTTAGTCCTTGTAAAATGTAACCTCTCATTAACATTTCCTCTGTAATTGGAGCAAGCAAACTCACTTGAATAAATGTTGTTATTGGTGTTAGCTGCATTGATTTAAGCATTTCCTGGTATTCTATTTCACTAGCCGGAAATAAGTTGTTGAAAATCGGGTCAAGAAAACTGTCTAGCAAGAGATATAAAAGGAAAGCACATGCAATTGAAAGCATAATTCTTAACACTGTAATATTATTGGAAAAAGAAATTTTGTAGTGGGTAACCCTAGCTAATCCGACAAAAAAGATGATATTGACAAGTATTAGAATAATCGTATCAATCAAAACGGAGGTGTCATTGCCAAAAATATTTTGAAGGGCTATATCTATTAGTGCCGGAATAGCGGAAATAATCAAAATGTAGATGAGTAGCAACAAAACTGTTTTTGTTATCGAGATTTTGTAGTCAATATTTTTTTGCTCCATATAAACCCTCGCAGAATTCGTAATCTTCATTAGTTAATTATAACAAAAGATACTCCGAATCACCGCGACGATTCAGACGAGCAATTTGCCATTTAAACAAATATCTCTTTCCCATAGACAATTCCCTATGTAAGCTACGTTTCGTAGGATATCAAGAATTGTTTTTTCCTGAAAGAACTCCATTTGCAGTAAGATATCCGTTTGTATTTAACCTAGCGTGTCGCCCTGCTTGTTCATACCAAGAGAACTTCTTGCATAAATTGCTGCAAACTTCATTCTCACTCCTCAATTGAAAAAGTGATAATACCTAGGGAAGAACTTATTGTAAATAGATTTATTTGGAAAGTTTCTGCTCTAACAGGGCGGAAAAAGCGAGGATATCAGAGGCTGGTTGCTGAGCTAACCAAAAGCAGGCGTTCTAGGCAACCTCAGCTAATTGTGCTGTCCCTCCTAGTAGCTCTGTCACATAGAAAAGAAAGGCATTGAGAATATTTGATTTTTTTCAACAAAATCCGACAAGTTTCGACAAATTCGCTTGAATATTTCCACAAAAACTTTTATGATAAATCAATACCTTTCTAATTTTTTAGATCACTTTTCCAGGTTATGACATAGTCGCAACAGTCCTTCCATGCTTCACGTTAATCAACTCGATCATAAGATGATCTCATAATTATTTCCCCCTCAAAAAATGATATGAGATTTGAGATCGAAACTTCTCCGAGCAATTTATTTATTTTTGGAATGTTTAGTTTTTAAGTATTGTTATAGCTTCGTTTGAGCTGACGATAAGATTATTGATACATCCTTAACTCTGTAAACTCATTCATTGTTTGGAAATAAATTCATAGGCTAAAAATCCAAATATTGATCATGTTATGGGTAGTAATCCTATTACAATGCTAGCTTTTGCTTGTTTTCACTAGTCGAATTCTCATTAATCGGTATATTACCGTATCGACTTCATAAAAACATCCACGCAAACCCTAGCATGTTTTTGTGAGTGATTAGGATAAATCAATAAATGTTAGGAGAAAAAACGTTGAAAAAAACTCTGTTTTTGTTCATTCTCGCTGTAATGATATTGGTATTAGTTGGCTGTAATAAGGATTTGACCAGTAAAAACACAGACTCTAAGGAAAACAATAAGGAATTGTCTGATGTAAAAAAAATGAGCCTCGGCGACCGCGACCTTGCACAAAAATGTGCTGGGATTGTCATTAAGCAAAACGATGTAAGTGGCGTTAAGACATACGTTGTCGGCAATTCTGTTTTTGTCACGATTAGGGTTGCGGAGAACAGCACGAGTGATGATGTTGTTCGCAATGTTGAAAAGGCTTTGAAGTCAAGTATAAAGAGTACGGACTTTCATGTTATTTCAGATAGTACAGCTTTTTAAATCATAGTTAAAGAGGGGTAGCATAAGGAAGAGGGGTAGCATAAGGAAGAGGAGTAGCATGAGGGAGAAAGTAGCTTAAGGAAGAGGGTAGCATAAGGAAGAGGGTAGCATAAGGAAGTGGGTAACACTATATGAAAAAATTTATGAATAAAGGAATACTGTCAATCATTTCCGTTTTACTGATTTTCAATATGTTTTCTGGTACTTGGTTTTTTGAAAAAGCACAAGGTGCAGGCGAGGCACTTGAAATAATCTCTGTCACTTCGAACACCCCTTATTTGACGACGACCTCGAATTCGAGTACTTTAAAATCGGAAATTAATTACAAAATAAACGAGGCAGCTGGTGGAGCAGGCGGTAAGATTACCATCAGTTTTGTCAGTACTCCGCCTGAAAATTATTTTACTTTTAAATCAATCACTGGGGCACCTGCATTTATGGATGTTGCCAATGCTGTGATCACAGGTTCTAAGATTGAAATTCCGCTGACAGGTGGTGCGCAGAATTCAAGTGGGAATTTCTATGTTGAATATGATTTCGCCAATGCCACCTATGATGGAAAGGTACCAGATGGCTTCACACTTGGCGCACTTACTGTCAAAGGAGAACTATCTGGACAAACTTCTGAAAAAAACTTTAATGTACTTTCGAAAACAACAGCAACTATCGGGTTTAACGGTTTCAGTAAAACGCCAAACGGGGATGTACCTGCTGATTTAATAAATACATTATATGTGCAAGTTTGGGGGGTAAGTCCTGATTGGCTATTACAACCTGGAACCCCAGTCATAACTAGCTTCACACTTCCAGCGGGAACACAGATCGTTGACATGGCGGGTGGAATCCTTTCAGGTAATACTATATCCTGGACGGAAGGTCCAGTAGGTGCCAACGGATCCGGGGGATATCCAACGCATACAATAAAAGTTATTTTTCCCTCAACAAATTTCTCAGTGAATGATAATTTGAGCGTCTATACTAAGTTTGATTGTACGCTTTGGGGGAATGTCCCGAAAACAGTAGCAGCGCAAAAGGATTTTAAAATCATTACTGCAGTTGTAGATATGGAAAATGGCGCTTTTTCAATCGGTCCTGGGCCAGAAATGATGATCGTTGCGAACATTAATACACCTAGTAAAGTAAGCACCTTCCCAATTAACATCACCAACATTTCCAACATTGGTGGATTGGCAATTCCAAATACAAAGCTTACTTGGAAGAATGACAGCAATAGCTCTGGCAAGAAAGCTTATCCACAAAAAGTTGAAGTTATCAATGATGGCGCACTTTTCAAGACACGTGTTGTTGCGAAGATTAAGAAATACAATGCTGGCGGAGATATAGATAGTCCAGATCAACAAATAATGTTACCACAGGCTGCATCGATAGGAGGCACTGTCACTTTCACCCTTGGTGCAACGGCAACAGCGACGCAATTTGCTCTAGCTGCAGATGAGTACATCGACAGATTTGAGATGTATCCACAGAATGCTGGCGCAGATGCTCTGCCGGTTTTGGCAGGTATAAGAAGTAATATTTACTTCCAACTGAATCCAGGTGGAAAGTTTCCTAATGGCGCAACGATTGTGCATAACGATGCTGTGAAGACAACAGCTACTTTGACTTGGGATAATGAGGCAAATCCTGCTTCACAGACAATTGCTCAACCAGTTAATAAAGATAAGTATATATACTATTCAGAAGATGCCGCTAATGGATGGGCATCACTAACAAATACTACAACTGGTTTGATTGTTCCAGGAATGAATATGGACTACAAGCTAAATTTTGGTAACTTATGGAGCTATGGTAATACAGGGGCAACAGATCTGAAAAAAGTATCATTTTTGCTTGTTCTCCCTAACAGTGTGGAAGATTTTGATACAACCCAAACACTGAAGGCTTACAATAGCAGTAACGTGTTTATTGGTAATTTAACGGCTGCTGATGTTAGTCGAAATGGGTTGCGCATGTACCAATTAACACTTGATCCAAGTGTTGTCATACCCCCAATGAATCCTTACTATGGGCTGGCAAGTTACATCCCATTAAAGCTTAAGGTGAAAACCGGTGTCTCATCTGGTGACTACTTTACAAATGCGATTTCTAGTCAGGTTCCTACACGAGGGATGGTATTCGCTATCAGTGGCGCTCCACTGAAACAATTACAACCAGTTGCTGGAGATCCGTCCGTAGGCAGTTTCACAACTTATCAATATAATGATACAGCACTTGATCTTGATGGAAATCCTGCGACTAAGTATCTGCTTTATAACAATAACACGAATAATTCCAAATTCTCAGTGGTTGCATTGAAATCACTTTCTGCTACTGCTTATTTATTTGACAGTACAGCTGGAGCTGATGCCAATCTTGATGGGTTACCGGATGGTGCTTGGGTTAACTCCAATGTTGCTGGTTCAAAAGCAACGATTCCAGTTGGTGGCGGTGACGGTAAGTTCAAATTAGAACTAGAGAATTTAGGAAACGTAGATATTGGTGCTTTAAGGTTGTACGATATCATCCCGCAAACAGCCAACAAAAAGGTATTGGATCGAGCTGATATGGGGTCGCTTTGGAACTCAACTTTTAAATCAATTTCATTTAAAATTTTGGACTCAGCAAATAATAATATATCTGCGAATTATCCTCAAGCAAATATCTATTATTCCACCGAGCCAGATCCGGCGATCAGTTATGGTGGGATTTCACGAACGGGCACAGCGACAACTTTTACCGCACTACCAGCATCACCGTCCGCCGCATTGCTAGGAACAATCAAGTCTTTCTATTTTGATTTGGGTCCTGCGGCAACCTACAAATTACCAGGTGGTGCAAAGGTAACGATTGAAGGTCAAGTGAGTTCTCCTTTATCAGCAACGGTTGCTGATTTGGGTAAGTTGTCTTATAACTCCTTTGCATTAGCGGGTAATTATTACACCTCAACAGGCACATTGGATAGCGCGATCCCGCCGACTGAACCCGCAAAACAAGCTTTTGTAATGATTGACAACAATTCTGCGCAAATTACTGGGCGAACTTGGTACGATCATAACTATAATGGCATCATGGAAGCTGGAGAGCCTTTTATTGAGGGAATGCAAGTTGATTTGTACAAGCCTAATGGAACAGGTACAGCACCAGCTGGTACAGTATTCAAAACAACTACGACAAATAATTTAGGCATGTACACCTTTGATCAATTACCAGGAGGTGACTATTATGTTAAGTTCACCACCGATCCTGCACGAGCTAGTGAATTACGACTCACCACAAAAGGAACAATTGGCAATATAACACAATCACATGCCGATCCAACATCGGCATTTACAGACAAAATTGCGCTTCTTGCTGGTAGCATTACACCAAGCATCAATGCTGGTGTGCAGGAATATGGCTCTTTAACTGTAGAATACCGTGAAGGTAGCATCAGTGGTCCATTGCTTGGATCACCGATTGTAACGAGTAATCTGACTTTGCCAGCGACAGGAACAATTACGCCTGGCGTGACTGCTGGATACACGATTCCGACTGATTATGAAATCCGTCTTGGAACGAGTAGCAATTTACCATACAACATCACATGGGGTACAAATAATCAAACACTTACCTTTGTCTTTACAAAGATTGAGTATGATGTGAACTTTGATCCGAATTACTCAGGTGCACCAGCAATCAGTTCGCAAAGCATTATCGTTCACAACAAGGCAACAAATCCAGCACCAACTAGATTAGGCTATGTGCTGGACGGTTGGTATGCTAATACGGCGGGCACGGGAACAAAATTTGACTTTGCCAATACGCCGATTGAAGCTGATACAACCCTTTTCGCAAAATGGGTTCCTAAAACACCGAAGGTGTCATTTAGTCCAGAAGGTGGAACACCAGCAACGATTGCCGATCAAACAGTTGCCTATGATTCAGCCTTTGGCACATTGCCAACAGGGTTGGATAAGGTTGGTTATAGCTTCAGTGGATGGTTTACAGCAGCTTCGGGCGGCAGTGAAGTGAAAGCGGACACCATTGTCACATTTGAAACTGATCAAATACTTTACGCACATTGGACACCAATTCCAGTAACCGTGACATTTGATAAAAATGGTGGTGATACCGTTTCACTTGCATCAAAAGTCTTCACATTCGATAGCGCTTATGGTGCTTTGCCAACTGCAGATAGAGCAGGCTACACATTTAGCGGTTGGTATACTGCATCAGATGCAACAGGTACTGAAGTCAAATCAACAGATATTACCAGCAATCCTGCACCACACACCCTTTTTGCACATTGGGTTGCCAATGGTGGTATCTACATTACTTATGATGGTAATGGTAGCGATGGTGGAACAGTACCGATTGATTCGGCTCAGTATTTCACAGATAACGATCCTACAGTGCTTGGACCAGGAACGATGACCAAGACTGGCTACAATTTTAAAGAATGGAAAGATATTTCTACTGACAGTACCTATGCAGGTAGTGGTGCTGCGACGATTATAGACATCAAAGCCAGCTTGACATTAACTGCTCAGTGGGAACCGAAAACCTTGACGGTGACATTTGACCCGAAAAACGGCACAGTCGAACCGTTTGAAACAAGGTCAGCCACTTTCGATGATCAGTATACTTTGATAACAGATCCTACGAGAGATGGCTATACTTTCAATGGTTGGTACGATGCGGCAACGGGCGGAAACCTCATTCAAGCTACAACAAATGTTGGCATCCCAGTCGACCATACACTTTATGCACAATGGGTACCCAATGGTGGCATCTTTATCACCTATGACGGCAATGGTAGTGACGGTGGTTTAGTACCCGTTGACAGTACCGATTACAAAACAGACGAGACTGTTACTGTGAAAGCGAAGGGCACAATGACCAAGACTGGTTACACATTCGATGGGTGGGAAACCGATCTTGGTGCAACCTACACGGGCACAGGTACAGAGCAGATCGCAAATGTTAAAAGTAGCATCACATTGCATGCACTGTGGACAGCAAATGATGTGACTATCAACTTTACTGCTAACAACGGCACTTCACCAGCAAGTAAAACGGTTAAGTACGATAGTGCCTATGGTACACTTCCGACCTTATCTAGAACAGGCTATGCTTTTAAAGGATGGTATGATTCTGTATCTGGAGGTAACTTAATTGATAGTACGACGCTAGTCGGGAATCCAGATACTCACACGCTTTACGCTATTTGGGCAGATGAGGAAGTTCCAATCATTGCAGGTACAAATAGTATTACCAGCATCTTAACTGGTACGATTTTTGATCCAATGGTCGGGGTGACAGCAACCGATACAGCCGATGGTGACCTGACTAGTTCAATCATTATTACAGGAGTAGTCAATACAGCTGTACCAGGCAACTATACACTCACATATAAAGTGACAGATGCGGCTGGAAATAGTGCTACTGAGACACGTCTGGTCACTGTGGTTGATAAGGAAAAACCAGTGATAACAGGTGTCGATGATATAGAGACTACATTAGGCATTGCATTTGATCCAATGTTTGGGGTCGCTGCTACAGATAATGTCGATGGAGATATATCGAGTGCAATAATTGTTACAGGTATGGTGAATACAGCTGTGCCAGGTGAATACACCCTTACCTACACGGTAACAGATGCTGCAGGCAATGAGACGAGTGAAGAGCGAATCATCACTGTAGTGGATAAAGAAATCCCGATGATAATAGGTGTGGATGATCAGGAAATCACAACAGGAACTGCATTCGATCCAATGACAGGAGTAACTGCGACAGATAATGTCGATGGTGATTTATCGAGTTCGATTATTATTACTGGAACAGTCAACACTGCTGTACCAGGAGATTACACGTTAACCTACACTGTCACAGATGCAGCAGGCAATATTGCGACAGCACAACGAATCATCACAGTGGTCGATCAAGAAAAACCAGTGATTGTTGGTGCTGACGATCTGGAGATTGTGCTGGGAACAGCATTTGATCCAATGACAGGGGTAACTGCGACAGATAATGTCGATGGTGACATAACAAGTGAGATTATTATTACAGGAACGGTCAATACAGCTGTACCAGGCAACTATACACTCACTTACACAGTGACTGACGTAGCTGGAAATGTGACGAGCAAACAACGCGTGATTACCGTCGTTGATGAGGAAAAACCAGTGATTACTGGTGCAGACGATGTGGAAATTACGGCAGGAACAGCATTTGACCCGAAATTAGAAGTAACTGCAACAGATAATGTCGATGGTGACTTGACAGCAGTGATTGTCATCACTGGGTCGGTCAATACAGCTGTACCAGGAAGCTACACACTTACCTACACGGTAACAGATGCAGCAG
>JAVBKB010000188.1:0-5585 GCA_031554275.1 Caryophanales bacterium
TCGCTGAGCTAATCGGTATCACTAAGCAGTATTATTATTATGCTATTCATGACATTTAATTTCCTTTTAATATTGATTAATATTCAACTATTGAGTATATCAACCGACTCTGTGGTTTAGTTGAAGAAATAGAAGATACACCAATTTATCATGTATTAGATGAGATTTTAGGTAGCTGGTTCAGCAGTTTAGAAGAATTAGTTGAAAATGTCGACGATATTATCTGCCATAGTGATTGCGATTCAATGGAAGATTTCGCTCGCTATTTTGTTGAGGAATCTGGAGGATTTGGAGAAATTCCATCTGAACTTGTAAACTATATCGACTACAAGTCCTTCGGTCGAGATTTAGAAATTAACGGAAATTTTCTTGTTACTTCACACGGTATATTTGAGTACGTTGGATAGGTCAAAGCCAATTGTTGTAGAGAACAATTAACTTAACGATTTGGGATGCTGAATAGCGTGTTTAGAAATTGTCCTGAAATAAATTTACTATTATTTTGCCGAATGGTAAAATAACTTGAGTAAAAAAGAATTTCAGGGAGGGAACTATGAGCCGAAAGTCACTCATTATTGTTGTCTCAATTGTAGTAATGATTGTTTTGGTAGGCGCTACTTTCCTCGGAACTAGTGTAAATGAGAAAAAGATTAGCAGTGAAGTAGCAGAAATTCAGAATGAAATTGATTCTCTTTATTTTGATGCTAGTAAAGAGATGCTCACTGATGAAGTTGACATAGAAAAGCAAGTCGACAGAATTCGTAATGATATAAGTGAGCTCAAGCAAGAGGAATTTTCTTCGGACATTCAAAAAAATGTAGACAGAGCAGAAAGTGAACTTGTACTAATAGAAAGGATGTCTAGTCTTCAATTAGAGACTGATGCATTTTTTGATGAGAAAGGTGTTTTGGTCGAAAGTGTAGATATTGTAACAGCTGAAAAAATGGCGAGTGATCTTGAAAAAGAGAAACCAGAATTTGTAGCAATTGAGAGAGAAAAAATTGATAACGCCAAGGCTCAGCAAGCGGCTAAAGAACTCGCTTCACAACCTCCAGTAAAGGATACTGATTTTGTCAATGTGAAGTCTGTTGATAACAGTATCATTGTCGATCTCAAATACAACACAACTGACAACTTTACTGGAAAACGGATCTACAATTTTGACCAAGCAATACTCAGAAACAGTACGGCTCAAAAATTAGCTAATGCCAATGCTATTTTAAAGGAGCAAGGGTATGTTATAAAAATATGGGATGCCTATAGACCAATGGCTGCGCAGCAAACATTGTGGGACGCTTACCCTGATCCGAATTTTGTTGCGAAACCAAATGCAAACAAAGTTACAGGTCACCAGCTTGGGGCGACAATTGATATCACGCTTTGTACACTGGATGGGGAGGAAGTTCAAATGCAATCCGAATTTGATGATTTCTCATCAAGCGCTTATCGAAGCTATGCTCGAAATCCTGAACAGGAAAAGTATTATCAAATGATGGACAGTGCGATGAAACAGGCTGGATTTGAAGGGTATGAAAATGAGTGGTGGGAGTACCGTGATACCAATCAGGATTTCGAACCCCTTCAAGTAGACCCATCATTGTATTAGAAAAAAACGTACGCATGAAGATGTTTTGATGACTACCAAATGTAAATGAACTTGTGGGAGGATTAAAGTTGAGTAAAAAAACAGTCTCAGTCGTTGTAGTAGTTGCAATATTGTTTGTGGTAGCAGCCACTACGTTTTGGAAAGCTTCAGCAAATAATAATGAAATAGAAAGAAAAGTAATCGACATTCAGAAAGATGTTGATGCACTCTATGCTGATGAAAAAAAAGAAATGTTAGTTGACGGGATCACGCAAAAAGAGCTTAATTATGTAGATGCTGCTGTAAAGAAAGTCGAAGATCAGAAAATGCCTTCTGAAACAGACAAGACACTAAATAGAGCAAAAAAAGAGCTAGCAATGGCTGAAGAAATGTTTGATCTACAAGGAAAGGTCAATGCTTTACTAGATGAAACAGGTGCTTTAGTAGAAAATGCGGATATTGAGTCAGTTGAGAAACTAGCCAGTAACCTTGAAAAAGAGAAGAAAAAGTTTGTTGATGAACAACGTGTCATTATTGAAGAAGCGAAGGCGCAACAACTAGCAATTACAAATACTGTCAATTTAGTTAATGCTTTGTTTACTTCTCCAGAAAGAACAGAGGTGGCAACAACGGCTACACGGGCTGAATATGATTCTACTAAAGCGATGGTTGACAGTTTAAAGCAGGTTTCGACAAAGCAGGCGCTAACTTCATCTTTAGACCAAGTCAATGCTAAACTGACTGAACAAGAAACAGTTGCACAGGCTAATGCTGCGGCAGAGGCAGAGAAGCAAAAGGCTCAGCAAGGTTCAAATACAAGTGGTTCAAATGGTAGTACTGCAACTTCTAATGACAGTAATGTGGCTTCAAATAGCGGAGCGCAAGATCAGGCTGGATTTGCAGGTATCGTTGCGGGTAGTCAGACTGCACAGAAAACTGATCAAATAATCACAACAGTAGCAAATGGCACGAGTGCAGAGGTCACTTTTTGGGAAGAGAGCAATGGTGTTTGGAGTGAAGTATTTACCACACAAGGATATGTAGGGTCACAGGGCGTTGGTGGGGCATCAGAAAGTACATCACGAACACCAAAAGGTGCTTACAGTCTAGGCTTTTCGTTTGGTACAGGTAGTAATCCTGGTACAGCACTGCCATATAAGCAGATAACACAAAATTCATGGTGGGTTTCTGATGTAAATAGCCCATTATACAACACATGGCAGGAAAGCGCTTCTGGATTTGCAAACAGTGAGCATATGGCTGACTACCCAACACAATACCAATATGGTGTGGTGATAAACTATAATATGAGCGCAGTACCTGGGGCAGGATCAGGATTCTTTTTACATTGCTCAAACGGAAGACCAACTGCTGGGTGCGTGGCGATTCCAACAAGTTATATGCTACAAACACTACAAAGGCTTAACCCTGGCGCTTATATTATCAATGTGAATAGTGAACAGGAAGTTGCAAATTATTAGATTCGGGATTGGCTAACTAAATATTTTAAATGAGAACTTAATTCAAACGTTAAGTTCTTTTTTTATGCAAAAAATTGGAGTTCCTCAATATTTGGGGAGCTTTTTGTGTGGAGTGATAATGATGAAATCGATTAGATCACCAACTGATGTTAAAAGTAACAAAAATATTGCAAGGAAAATTAAAAAAATAGGAGATGGACAGATTGAATAAATTGAAAAGAAAAATGAGTCGAATTTTAAATGTGGTTGCAATTGTTGCGATCCTGATTTGTAGTTTCCCAATTAGCGAAGTAAGTGCTAAAGGCGTTAATGGAGCGAAAAATTTTACCGTGAACAAACAAGAAACAGATTTTACTTATCTATACTTTCCAAATGGGGAGAAAGCAAGGTATATCGATTTTTTGGTATCGTCAACTGGAGAACCAGTTTTTTGTGTAGAGGCTTCAAAAGATTCGCCTTCAGGGAACGGGTATATGGAGAATGGAAAAATGGATCCAGGTGTTAATTATATTTTGAACAACTTCTTTGTTGAGAAGAAGTATTTAACGGGAGACCGATTAAGAGATTATTACATCACTCAAATGGCACTTCGTCTTTATTTAGGTCAAGACGATTTTTCTGGACTGAGTGATCCTACGGGTGTATTACCTGCAATCAATGCACTTGCAAGTGAAGCAGCTACTGTAGGGCTTGTGGAACCAGCAATCGATGCTGGGATTGAATTCAATTATAGTGCAGATGATTTTGTCCTTGATGGTAGTAACTATGTGAGTCCAGATATGTATGTAGTTGGTTCTGGAACAACACCAATTGGATCTGTTGCATTAAGTTTAAGTGGCCCAGCTGGTTCGTATATTGTAAATAGCGCAGGGCAACCAGTGAGCAGTATCAATATTAATGAACCTATTCGGGTAGTTGTACCAGCCAATCAGGTTACCGTTGATAGTCAGGTAACAATTAATGCAACTGCCGAGGCAACACTAGATTATCGTTTTGCAACTGTATATGGTAGTGATGATGCATCTGTACAAGATGTCGTTATTTATCAAGAAGGGTACAGTCTATCTGATGATGTTAATAGTTCAGCAACTATTGGCATCGTTGATGAAGGTTGGGTTGAAATTAGTAAGGCAGGTAACAACACAACCGAATTGTTGCCAGGTGCAAAGTATGAAATTAAAGATGTAAGTGGGAAAGTGATTGATACTGTAACGACTGATACAAATGGAAAAATTAAAAGTAAAGCATTAATTGCGGGTCAAACATATACAATCACTGAAATTGAATCACCACCAGGTTATTTGTTAGATCCGACTCCACAAGTTGTTACCATTGAACCAAATCAAACAAGTTCAGTGACTTTTACAAATAAAGTTGTTCAAGGTCAGCTTAAAATCAAAAAGGAAGATGCTGAAACTGGGAGTGAAGCGCAAGGTGAAGCGACACTTCAAGGTGCAAAGTATGGCATCTATAGCGATCCAAATTGTTCAGTGCTAATGGAAGAATTGACGATTGGTGAGAATTTAACAGCGACTTCTTCTATCTTTGAAATTGGTGCAAGTAGAACGGTATACGTAAAAGAAACAACTGCACCACACGGATATAACCTAGATCCAACGGTATACCCTGTAACGATTTCACAGGAGGATGAGGTTACAGAAGTGATTGTTAAAAATGTAGTTGCAAAGGATACTGTAATTACTGGTGATATTGATCTTAAAAAGTTCTATAGTGAAGCCGATGGCGAGTCTGCAATGCTTCATCCAGAAGCTGGGGCAGAATTTACTGCGTTCAGCAAAGCCACTGGAGAGCAGGTTGGTGAGCCTGCTATCACAGATGAAAATGGACATGCTGCATTCAATGATATGCCTTTCGGTTGGTATATCGTTAAGCAGACAAAGTCGCCAGCTGGCATGATTAAAGTAAATGACTTTGAAGTAAATGTGAGTGAAAATGGCAAAACATATTACTATAATATGGTCAATGCTAAATTTAAGTCACTGGTAAAGTTGAAGAAAGTCGATGAAGAAACAGGGAAGTCAGTCCTTGTACCAGGGGCGACATTTAAAGTAAAAGACTTAAAGACTGGTAAGTGGGTAACACAGACTGTAAACTATCCAACACCTGTAACTTTGGATGAATTTATGACAGATGAAAATGGTGAACTTGTTTTACCATTACCATTGGCACACGGAGAATATGCGTTATATGAAGTGAAAGCGCCAACTGGTTATGTCATTAATAAAGAACCGCTTACGTTTACTGTTAGCGAAGATACGCAAGATGGCGATATGATTGTTGTCGAATTTGCTGATAAAGCGCAAAAAGGTATTGCAACCCTCAGTAAGACAGGTGATATGCTTGCTGGAGCCGATGTAAAAAACACTAAATACGGTGACCAATATGAGTTGCAATATGAGCAGCAACCACTAATGGGTGTTGAGTATGACTTTGTGGCAGCGGAGGATATTATCACTGGAGATGGTACGGTAAGAGCACATAAAGGAGATGTTGTTGGT
>JAVBKB010000117.1:0-12037 GCA_031554275.1 Caryophanales bacterium
TTTCGATGGATCTACGAAGGTGAGAAAAAGATGAACAATGTAGCATGGGCATTAGTATTAACTGCCATTGCTGGACTATCCACTGGCATTGGCAGTGCAATTGCACTTTTCGCAAAAAAGAACAACCCCAAATTTCTTTCATTTAGCTTGGGGTTTTCAGCTGGGGTAATGATTTATGTCTCGATGATCGAAATCTTTCAAAAAGCTAGAGAGTCGATCAGTATTTCTTTAGGACAAAAGTCTGGTATGATCGTCACCGTGATTTCATTCTTTGCAGGGATATTTGTGATCGCACTAATTGACAAACTAATTCCAAAAGAAAGCAACCCCCACGAAGTGCTAACACTTGATCGAACAATATCCAAGACATCGTCAAATACGCTGATGCGTACAGGTGTTTTCACTGCCTTGGCAATTGGTATTCACAATTTCCCCGAAGGAATTGCGACCTTCATTTCTGCCTTACAAGAACCTTCAGTCGCAATACCGATAGTGGTTGCAATTGCCATTCATAATATCCCTGAAGGGATTGCAGTATCCGTTCCGATCTATTATGCAACTGGAAACAGAAAAAAGGCTTTTCTATACTCCTTTGCATCTGGACTATCAGAACCTGTCGGCGCATTGGTTGGCTACTTAATTCTGATGCCATTCTTAAATGATGTGGTTTTTGGCATTATATTTGCAGCAGTTGCTGGCATTATGGTATTTATCTCCTTGGATGAGCTACTCCCTGCTTCAAGGGCTTATGATGAACACCATCTTTCTGTTTACGGATTAATTAGCGGAATGATGGTTATGGCAATTAGCCTTCTGATGTTTTTATAAAAGCAAGAGAAAATACCTCATTCAAATTCTTTGATTTTCAAATAAAGGATAAAACACTTTTTTTGCAAATTGACTAGTAATTTCGTTATAAGACAAAATTCCGTACAATTCCATGACTCTAGCAAATTAGTAGAATGACATATTGTATTTGGGCGAAAACTTCTACATAAAAAAACTTAGTAGATGGTGACATGACCCTTGATTTTTGAGGTTACCATCAGTATGTTTGACGAAGAACCACAAAAAGCAACGAAACTACAACTTTATTAAAAATAAAGCGTAGCTCACGTTGCCTATTCACTAAATATAGCGCTATCTGTTAGCAACTAGATTTTGAGATTATTAAATTGATTTTCTAAATCTTCAAAAGTAGACAAAAGTTGTTCTTTAGATGATGAGAATGTTTGATGAATATTTCCAAAAGCAACTCTTTCCTTTTCCATAAACGCTTTTTCTTCGTTCAATTGTTTGATATCAACATTTAATTCTTTTACTGTATTCGAAAGTATCTCTAATTTTTGGTTTAACTTTTCGTTTTCCTGAATTAAAGGAGCCTTTTCAGTTTCAAACTTCTCATGATATTCTTTTTCTAGCTTTTCCACATTTTCGCTTACTACTTGGATTAGCTTTGATAGTTTTTGTTTCAATTCTTCGTTTTCATGAACTAGATCTCTACGGCTATCCTCTAACTTCTTTGTATATTCCTCATTTACTTTAGTTAAATGATCGAGCTTCTGTTTTAACTGCTCATTTTCTTGAATAGCGATCTTTCTATCCGCTTCCAGCTTATCAATGTAATCATTTACTGTATTTCTTTGAAAGCCAAAGTCGCTTGCGTTTCTTTGCTCTCCAGAATTTTTTTGTATACCAAATTCTTGTGTCATTATGTCTAATTTCTGATTCATGTGTTTTTTCCTCCAAAGTATTTTATTAGTTTTTACATTCTTGAATTTAAACTCGTTTTTTCCTGATAATAAAACGTATTATTCCCAAAACAACTATTCCAATTCCTAAACCAATGATTATGCTCCAAATGTGTATAACCCCAGCTTTTTTCCCTTGTACTAAGCTAATATCGACCAGTGGATCATTTTTCACATTTGCATCACCTTTTGTCACAAAACTAACTGGTTTCACTACATTTTCTTCTGTTAATGTTCTCAGTTCAACAATTCTATGAATTAAATATTCCTCGGAATCGGCAGGTTTGAAAGAAACAATATCTCCGAGTTCGAATTTTCCATCATTGTAGTTTTTTGTTAACACGATACTATTTTTACTAAACCCATCCTCAAAGTTAGTATCTTCAGATTTCATTGAATTGTCATTCACGTAATGAAAATTATATCCAACAAAACTTTTTTCAGGATTTTGGCTGAAAAAATAAACAACAAGAGAGGCAACTAAAAGCAAACCTACAATTCCCAAAAGAATATTCACTAAAATCCGTGGAATAGATTTTTTATCATTTCTGTAATTCATGTTATTGGTTTTTAGTGATGCATTCGATTGCGTTTTTAATGATTCATTAAGTTGGGCTTTCTCTGGAACTTTCACTGGCTCAACTTGGCTAGTAAGTTTTTCATTAGTCAAACTCACAGTAGATGCCTCACTAGAATCGCCTAAGTGTTGATTTTTCACTTGATCTTTGTTTCGAAATAATCGATTGTTTAATTTTTCCTGTAAAGCTTTTTGTTTTTCTTCATAAATCTTGTCTGAACTCCCCATACCTGCAACATGGTTTTCTAGCTTCTCTGTCTCGGACAGTTCTAATTCTATTTTTGCTAGCGCTGCTTCTATTTCAGTTAGCTTTGCTTCTGACTCCAATTGGTTTGCTGTCAGCTCAACTTCTGGCTTTACCAGCTCAACTTCTGGCTTTGTCAGCTCAACTTCTGGCTTCACTAGTTCAACTTCTGGCTTTACCAGCTCTACTTCTGGCTTCACTAGTTCAACTTCTGGCTTTACCAGCTCTACTTCTGGCTTCACTAGCTCAACTTCTGGCTTCACTAGCTCAACTTCTGGCTTTGTCAGCTCAACTTCTGGCTTTACTAGCTCTACTTCTGGCTTTACTAGCTCTACTTCTGGCTTTATCGGTTCAACTTCTGGCTCTGTTGATTCGACTTTTGGCTTTGTCGGTTCGACTCTTGGTTTTGCTAACTCTGCTTCAAAATCAAATTCCGGTTTTGAAAGTTCTTCGTCCAGTTTCGCTAGCTTTGCTTCAAGTTTCTCCAGCTCTACTTGTCCTGGATCTACCAGTTCTACTTCATCAAGAAATTGTAATTTGGTATCGAACGATTCATTGGTTTTCAATAACTCCTTGATTGAACTCAAACTACCGATACTCAGATCCACGTCTTCTGATGAATCACTTGGAGCAGAACTTTTTTGATTTTCTTGACTTGTGCTTTCCTCTGAGAATTCAAGATCCATTTTCACTTGAGTCTCCACAGAAAGATCTTCGTCTGATTTTGAATCTACAGAAAGATCCTCGACAGGTTTTGAATCCACAATAGGTTTAGACTCAACTTTAGGTTTAGGCTCAACTTTAGGTAATCCCTGATTAGAGCTTACCGCTGTTGAACTGTAACTACTACTAGTTCCATCTAAAAAAAGATTCTTTAAACCTTTGATCAAATCAATGGAAGAATCAAATTCCCCGATTTTTTTTTTTATATCTTTCATCTTTTCTTGAGAAAAGGCTGGTTCCCCAGTAACATTATTCCTGTCAAAAAACTCCTCGCTACTTGGTGAAGTAGATGTGAAAGGAAATTTCTCTGTGAGTTCAAGCATAATCTCATCTGTATCAACTTCTGGTTTTTTGCGTCTTGCTTCAATTTCATTAAGCAGCTTACGCATTTCTGGATCATCAAATAGATCAGCTTTACTTGAATCAAATTCACTATCTTTTGTCATAAATCGAAATCACTCCTTCTAAACTAAAACCCAGCCACCAAGAAAACAAAAGATTCATATTCAGGTGGTTACTATCTTTATAATGTTCAAAATTAAAAATATACTTTCATTGTATAAATGTACAGATAAAATGTCAATACGCTATTTCTTCCAGCTTTTCCCCCGCATGATCCATTCATGATAATGTCCTCTCATAAACTGTCAGTGAAAGTGCCTCCAGCAAAAGAAATGAAGTGAAAAGGAATGAAGACATTAATGAGCAAATTGGAAACATACATAAACACAATAATTGATCTGTTACCAGTTTACTTGAAAAAACAAGTGATCCGCAAGCTACCCTCGTAAAAAAAAGAGACTTGGCCTAAGTAGATGGAAATCTGCTTTCTCCAAGCCTCTCATTATGAGATTGTTCATCATCAATTTTACGATAGAATCTGCAAATTAAATTCTTCTTGCACCTGCATATTTAGGACCCCAGTAGCTATCACTTAGGCTATCAATTTTGATTCCTCTTGAGGATGTTGATGAGATAAACTGATTGCCACCGATATAAATTCCTACATGTGAGATTCGGTTTCCTGTTCTGAAAAGCACGAAATCTCCTGGTACTAGATTAGAAACTGATGTACCAAAACTTGCATAATCTGAAGCAGATCGTGGTACTGATATCCCTAAACTATTTTTGTAACAATACATTACAAATCCAGAGCAATCAAATCCTGCTGGAGTTGAACCCGCTGCGCGATATGGGATTCCGATAAATTGTTTTGAATAAGAGACAACAGCTGAACGATTACCTCCTGTTGCTGGCGGTGTAGACACCGTAGCTGCTGGATTTTTTGCTTTAGCTGTTTTCGGAGTACTTGGCTCAGTCGCTTTCTTCATTGCACCAACTGCGGTGACTTGATCAACTTTTTCTTGAATCACTGTTTGAGACAATAGAGACGTTGAGACAATGACTCCATTTTCTTTCACAACTTCGTTTGTTGACTGGATGACACCATTTTGTCCATCTGTGAGGACTTTCTTAGTACCCTCTTCCAAACTTGCATCAGCTTGATCCACATTTTCAAATGGAACTGTGCTTTCAACCGCTTCAGTTGTCTTTTCAACACGAATGACATTAACTACGCTACCACCTGAAAGTGGTGCTGTTAGCTCTGGTTCAACGCGATCTGCTGTACCAAGTTCGATTGCTTGCTCCTGTAACAAATCACTTACTGTTGCAGAAGTTGTATTAACTGAGGCTGGAACACCGCCATTATTGATGGTTACTGCGAATGCTTTCTTAATTGAGATGTTCATGTCTGCTGTTACATTTGATGTAACTACTGGATCAATTTTGTCGAACTCAGTAACTTGAATGCTTTCAGCTGAAAGAAATGCTTGAACACTATCTTCAGTTGTCCATTTCTCAGTTTCTACACCATCAATTGTTAAAATTATTTTAACAGCTGGCTCCCAAACAATCGACATATTATCCGTAACAGGGGTATCTATTGATGTATTCAGGTAATCATACTTTTCAACTGTAACACCATATTCTTTAAGAACTTCTGCTACTTTATCTGCATGTGTGTTTATAGTTGTTTTTTGATGATTAATCGTTAGCTCAACTGTATCAGTTGTTGCTGCATATACACTAGTAGTTACTACTTGTGCTAGAATTGCTGCAACTGCGATTGCGACGATTGGCTTTGTTTTGAGAAAGTGAGTCACTTTCTGCCATCTACTTGTGACTGCTGCTGTCATAAATTCCTCCATATTTGTTCTATCTACTAGTAATCATTATACAGGCCATGTATTACAACAAAACAGATTTCAAATTACAAACAGATTACAATTAGCAAGTTATCTGCTTTTTTCAGAACTAATTCTGAAATTTGAGAGTATCACAATATAAAAAAGACACAAATTTGTCAATATGATAGATAGATGCTACTAATAATGCCAGGAATAATCTAGCTCCATTCAGTAGTTATCATAAGACTAAATTATATGTCCTTCATGAATTTGAATAAAGTGATCCGCAAATCTTTCTCGTTCTTGAACATCGTGTGTGATCAAAATGGTTGGGATTTGGAAAAGCTCATTGAAATATTGGAATTCTTGATAGATAATCTCCTTCGTTTTCGTATCCAGGGCAGAAAACGGCTCGTCTAGCAGCAGGAGTGATGGCTTTGTCACGATTGCTCGCGCAAAAGCAGTTCGTTGTTTCTCTCCGCCTGAGATTTCTCGTGGATACTTATTTTTTATATGCTCAATTTGAAATGCAGCAATCATTTCATCAGCATGCGTGAAATCCTTTGGTGTCATGTTATGCAGACCATAAAGGATGTTTTGATACACTGTCATATGGGGGAAAAGAGCATACTGTTGAAAGAGATATCCAATATGCCGCTCTCGTGTTAGCAGATTGACTTTCTGTTCACTGCTGTACATCATTTGTTCATCTATTGAGAAAAAACCTCGATCGACTGCCGTTAACCCAGCTAGACAATTTAATAGTGTTGACTTCCCTGACCCAGATTCCCCTTCAATAACTAGAACACCCTGATCGAATGAATAGGCGAGTTCAAGTGTAAATCGATCTAATTGTTTACAAATATCAAACCTTATCATACCAATGCCCCTTGTGATTTGCTGACTATTTATTGGAATAACTGATGCAAAAAAAACTCTATGTGAAATATTAATTTATTCATTGGATAAGCTGTTGCCCCACATACCGAAACTCCAAGAGTTTCATTCGAAACTATTCAATCTGATTCTCGTAATATTAGCCCGCTATTAGCGATTTCCTATCAGATAATCTTTCTTTTTCAACCAGGCGTTTAGTGCGAAAATCAGGATAAAGCAGAATACTGTCATGATGGCCACCAAAATATTTGCCATTTTCTTGTCACCTGCTTCAACAGCAAAATAGATTGCAACTGAAATGGTTTGCGTTTTGTCAGGGATATTCCCTGCAACCATTAGGGTTGCCCCGAATTCCCCTATCGCTCTCGCAAATGCGAGAACGATTCCACTAACAATTCCTGGCCATGCCATTGGTAACAGAATCGTGCGAAACACACGCCACTCGTTGCTACCCAATGTTCTTGCCGCTTTCTCATAAGTTGGATCTATATGGAGAAACGCCGACGTCACACTTTGATACATGAGTGGCAATGAAACAATGCAAGAGGCGATGATTGCAGCTACTTGCGTAAAGACAATCTGAATTCCAAATTGCTCATCCAAAAAGCTACCGATCGGACCTCTTTTTCCAAAAACAATTAATAATAGATACCCTAAGACGGATGGTGGCAAAATCATTGGTAACGTCAGAAGCGTTTCCCAAAAGTGCTTTCCCGGAACCTTCTTTTTATTCAAAACATACGCAAAAAGAACACCTAGTATCAAGGAGAACAGTGTTGCTATGGAAGCGATTTTCAAAGATAAGATAATAGGGCTAAACATAGCTGCTCCTTTAACTAATTACTTAACGACAAAACCGAACTGCTCGAAAATATTCTTTGCTTTATCACTACTTAAGAATTGATAGAATGCTTTGACTTCTTCATTATCCTTACTATCTACCATAATAGCAGCTGGATAAACAATTTCACCATAAGAATCTGCAGGCATCGCAATCATTTTGCAGTCTTTATTCATGATTAATGCATCTGTTTTGTAGACAAAGCCGCATTCAGCATCACCGTTCTCAACATAGGTAAGCACTTGTCTAACATTGTTACAAAGAACAAATTTACCTTCTAGATCTTGCCATAACTTCAAGTTTTCAAGAGACTCTTTTGCATACTTTCCAGCTGGAACAGTTGCAGTCTCACCAATGGCAACTTTCGAAATATTTCCTGCCAATAAATCATTGACCGTATTTACAGATTGCTTTGACTCCTTGGAAACGATCAAAGTCAACTGATTACTCAATAAGTCTTTTCGTGTGTCTACTGCAATAATATCATCTTTTTCGAGAGCATCCATATTACTTTTCGCAGCAGAAACGAATATATCACAAGGTGCACCTTCTGCAATCTGCTTCTGTAGCGTACCCGAAGATTCAAAAACAAAGGTCACTTTACTATCATTACCTTCTGCTTGAAAAGCCTTATCTATTTCCTCAAGCACATCCTTCAAACTAGCTGCAGCAAATACCATTACTTCTTTTTCATCAGTGTCTGTTTTCGAACTACAACCAAATAATACCGGTAGCAACATTACCAAACTTGTCACAAGCACAAATATTTTCCTCATTTTAATCACCTCTGAGCGAATTTTTATAAAATTAAAACGATTTAAACCAAACTAAAACTAACTAAAACTAATTATACTGAACTACCTCCATTGTGACAAGGTGAAATTAAGTGCTATAATATTGGTAATAAATTAAAGTGAGGTTTCTTATGGCAGACGATGTTCTTTACACCCCTGAAGAAATTGCAGAAAAATTAAAGCTTTCAAAATATACCATTTACGAAATGATCAAACGTGGAGAACTGACTGCACACCGTATTGGGCGCAGTTTACGCATTTCTGATGAACAGCTGCATCAATATATCCTGCGGTCAAGAGGAATTGAAAACCTGTATGATATTTCAATCATCGAAAATGGAGATGAAAAGTTCGCAGTCATCAATAAGTTACAAATTGGTGTTGTGACGGAGTTAACTGGTAATGCTCGAATCTCAATCAAACCGGATGATTTGATCCTAAGCAAAACGATGATCACCAGTAGTGCAAGAAATATGCACAATGGGATTGTAACGGAGATTTCAGTTGACAGCTCAAAAGCTAAGGTGAAACTTGATATTGGCGTGCCTATTACTGCACTCATCACCAAACGATCGTTAACGGAAATGCAGATTGAAGTGGGACAACAATTGGTGGTGATATTCAAAGCAAATCAAGTGCGAGTGTTTAAATGATAAGGGCATTACCTCTTCGGAAGAGCATTTTCCTTTTGTCGAGCTAATATTTTGGAATAACCTATTTCCAGCTTCAAATCCTGTCGTTTCTCCCTCTTCTGCAAGTCTATTTTGCGCTAGGAATGAGCAAAACTTATGAACGGGATCTTTTTAGTGCTTTATGAATTTCTGTGAAATTTGAATGGGTTCGAATCCTGTCACTTTGAGTCGCATGATAATTCAAACCCGCTGCTCTCACTTATTTTTCGCCATTTGTGATGAAAACGTACTCCCTTTTTATTATCAACCATGGAAGTGTCATCTTGGCTCTAAAATCTTTTGCTCTTGTTCCTGCCCCTCATATTTCACTGGTACTAAGTTCCGAATGCCGACACCCACCATATTTTCTGCAATGACTGCAATTTCCCCCATTGTAATTGATGCATTCGGTCTGAAATTGCCTGCTCCATCAACTGCTACAATCTTGTGTGCCAAGTATTTATTTATCGCAAAGTAAGATTCCCCGTCTCCTGTTTTCACAATATCTTTGGCAATATGGTTATCGAAATCAATGGTATCTGGAAGGTTAAATACCCGCTCCAACAATATGACAAGCTCCTGCCTTGTAATCGGTCTATCAGGATAGAAACGATTTAGCTTCCCGCCTTCAAGGACACCATAATACCTAGCCTTCAAAATGAAAACTTTATCAACATGATTGGTGGTATCTGCAAAATCCAAGACTTTCTTCGATGGATCAGGTAGATTCGTTGCCATCCTCATAATGATTTTCACAACATCTGCTCTAGTTGCAACCGCATTCCGATCATATTCATCTGCCGCAAACCAGCCTCGGCGAATGATATCTTTTGCTGGATCATTGACAGCGGCTTGGACAGTCTTAGTTCTATGTAAAATGATCTGGGGATTGAATGCATTCAAAATCAACGACATACTCAAAAGAACAACAATCTTTTTCATTGAATTTACCTCAACATTTTGTTTCCAATTAGTATTTGTTTCAACACCCTCTCTATACTTGTAAAAAAAACCATTTACCAATCGTTTCACTACAGGTCTACACTTGCTGTGTCCACAATGTGGTGTTTTTTGACATGGATAGTCATGCATGTTTGGCAAATAATACGACTTAGAAATCGTAATCGTTTCGAGGAGAATTTTATGAAAAAAATCACTTCATTGACTTTCGTTATGATCATTAGCCTGTCTTTATGCTCAGAAGCTTTTGCGCATGACTACATTATGTCCTTTCTATTTGGTGGTACATCCACACAATATAATACTAGCGTCGCAAATACTAACAATGTATTAAGTGCTGTCTCACCTGACTACTTTGACATTAATGCAGATGGAAGCCTCAAAATAACAAAACTTGATCCAGCTTTTATACAAAATATGCACAATCAAGGGCGTCAGGTGACACCCTTTCTCAGTAACCACTGGGATAGAAACCTTGGAGTTGCTGCTTTAAACAACACCGAGGCAATTACTACGCAGCTGGCTCAAACGATTTATTCCAATGGCTTGGAGGGTGTCAATGTCGATATTGAAAATGTCACGCAGCTTCATAAGGATGCCTACACCAACTTTGTTAAGAGATTACGGGATAAATTGCCTGACAAAATCGTTACTGTTTCTGTTGCTGCTAACCCAAATGGGTGGACAACTGGCTGGCATGGCTCCTATGACTACGCAAAGCTTGCGCAATACAGTGATTATTTAATGATTATGGCTTACGATGAGTCTTATTATGGTGGTCCGGCTGGCCCTGTCGCGAGCATTTCTTTCGCTGAAAGATCGATCACCTATGCACTGAAATTCGCACCTGCCAGCAAACTAGTCCTCGGTGTACCTTTCTATGGTCGCTTCTGGAAGGAAGGCGATACTGTAGGTGGAAGCGGTGTCACGAATCTCGATATTCAAAACTTGATTCAGAATTATCAGAATGTCAAAAGCTTTCATGCTGACTCAAAATCTGCAGAAGTTACAGTTACGATTAAACCCACAGATGTTGCGCCAAAGCTGTGGGGTGGTAGAACCTTGGATGCTGGAATTTACAACATTTGGTACGACGACAATGCTGCAACACAATATAAACTCGACCTCGTAGAAAAGTACAAGTTGAAGGGTTCTGGAAGTTGGGCACTCGGTGAGGATATTAAAGAAGTTTGGACAATGTATGCCTCGTACAAAACAGCTCCCTCTGGTCAAATGCTTAATGGGTGGATCGCACAAAATGGTGCATGGTATTATTATATTAACAACATTCCGCAGACCAGCAAATGGATACTTTACAATGGTCAGTGGTATTACTTATCCTCAAATGGTCAAATGGCAAGCGGATGGCTAAGTTGGAATGGTAATTGGTACTACTTACATCCAAGTGGTGTCATGGCGACTGGCTGGATTAGCTGGAATGGTAGCTGGTACTACCTACAGCCAAGCGGAGCTATGGCAACTGGCTGGATTAGCTGGAATGGCAGTTGGTACTACTTACATCCAAGCGGAGTTATGGCGACTGGGTGGATTACTTGGAATGGCAACAAGTACTATCTAATGGAAAGCGGAATAATGGCTACAAAACCCACAGTAGTCAGTAAAGTCACCTACTATTTCAATTCAAACGGTACTTTGAGACGATAAAAGACTTTGCTGGCTTGGACGAAAAAGAAGAACTACTGCAACTACACTTTTGGGATGAAAGTGTAGCGTCGTAGTTCTTTTGTTGTGGGCTGAAATAATTTGGAGTGGACTTGTTTAATATATTGAGTTCCACATAAGTAGTAGATCGTAAGATACAACCGTCGCTTGTACAGGTTACATATGGTAAGAGGAAACTTGTCCTACCTGAGCATGTACAAATATTACAACCAGTATGGGATGAAACTTAGACCTACCTGAGCACGACATGAGAAGAACTTAGGACCTGAGCACGACAATTAATTTCACTTCGTTACTTCACGAACTGCAAAATAATTTCCCTCAATATCCGCAAAATTAAATGTCAGTTGACCACCCATCTCCACTATTTCACCGACTTTGACTCCTTTTTGTCTAAGGTCATCATACATCTGCTGGAGGTTGTAACTCGAGAACAAAATAGACGGTGTCCCTAATGACAACTCAGGCGAAGCATTCGCAACAACCTCGCGATCAAACAGCACAAGACTTGTGTCCGAATCAATACGTGGCGCAACTTCTACAGACAAAACTCCGTTGCCTAGCTTATTTTCTTGTAGTTCAACAAAACCAATTTGTTTTGTCCAAAAATCTGCAACTTCCCTTGGTTTATTAACATAAACCATCACTTGACAAAATTTACTAATCATCATTGCCTCCTATTGAAAACGACTTTAACTGCCGAACCA
>JAVBKB010000210.1:0-8115 GCA_031554275.1 Caryophanales bacterium
ATGTAGTGACAATTTCTTTGTCAGATGCAATGCAATTAGTCGAATCCGGCAAAATTTGTGATGCGAAAACAATCATTGCCTTGCAATATTTGAAGCTACAGCAATTTCTAACTGAAATTAATTCTAATCAAAAAGCGTAAAGTGCATGCAAATTTGCAGATTCATGTCATAACACTATCTGCTCTATCATAAATTCTAATATAGATTGAATTATGATAGAAAGGTAGTGTTTTTTTGTTATTTCAGCGTATTTATAGCTTTTTTAAACAAACACTTAAAGAACATTCATCGATTTTTCTCTTTGTCTTTGTATTGTTTTTGGTAGGGATAATATTTGGAGCGATTGTAGTTAATAGTCTTAGTTTGGATCAAAAAAGCGACTTATTCACCTATTTGACCAAATTTTTTGAGGAAATTCATAATGGACATGTTGTTTCTTCGAAGATGAATCTATTTGAAAATTTTCAAGAAAATCTTAAAGTCTTCCTACTGATTTGGATCCTTGGTGTATCCTTAATTGGTGTTCCATTAATTCTAATTCTGCTCTTTGTAAGAGGAGTAGTGATTGGATTTACAGTAGGATTCTTAGTCAATCAAGCTGGTGCAAAAGGATTCTTTCTAGCTTGTGCAACAGTTCTACCGCATAATTTAATCAATATCCCGCTCCTGATATTTGTAACAGGGTTTTCAATCTTAGTCTCGATCAAAATGATTGGAAGGCAGTTTCAAAAAGATTTTCAAGAACCAATGAAAAGGTACTTTAAACTGTATCTATTGATCCTAATTGTTGGAATCATCTTTATATTTATTGCAACTATTATTGAAATCTTCTTTTCACCAATTTTAATGAAAATCATTATAAATTGATTATTATTTATAATAATTCTAATTAAAAATATATTTTGCTTTTATTTTCTCAATTACTTTTGTTATAATGAAAATTAAGAATTCTTATTGAGAATTAATGGTAGAGGTGAGACTGTTGGAATCAAGACTTGACCGCATTAAAAAGCAACTACATTCTTCAAGCTTTAAACTAACACCTCAACGTGAGGCAACAGTTCAAGTATTACTTGAGAACGAAGAGGATCATTTATCGGCTGAAGATGTCTATATGTTAGTGAAAAACCTTTCACCTGAAATTGGATTAGCAACTGTATATCGGACATTAGAATTGCTAAGTGAATTAGAAATTGTAAACAAAATAAATTTTGGTGATGGCGTTTCTCGTTTTGATCTTCGTGTGGAAGGTGCCTCAAGATTTCATCATCATTTAGTATGTTTTAAATGTGGGTTTGTAGAGGAAATCTTTGAAGATTTGCTGGAACCAATAGAAGCTAGGATCGAGAAAGAGTATCAATTTCATATTAAAGACCATCGACTTACATTCCACGGTGTTTGTAGGAAATGCACTAAGGATAGTGAAGAAAGCGCTTCAAAGAACGAATAAATAGTAGTAGAAGATAAAAAAATGTGCTTCCAATCACTTATTTTTATGTATAAACAGTCTTTCCCTTGGCATATCCTTATAAATAATGGGATGTAAGAAACGTTTTGAGTGAGTTGATCTGATATTTATAGGCAACCTCGAAAATTCTTATAAATTAGTATATAAGGACAGTTAAATGAGACAGCTGCTGAGATTTGTATTGCAATTAACGAAGGTTTTCTTATTGTTTGCTTTGTTTTCAATTATCTTTTATTTCGCTATCAATTGGTTTAATGAAGAGTATCAAGGGTTTAAACGATACGATAATCCAAAGGATGGGGCAATTGATGTGTTTCAACCAGCGCCATCAGATGATTATCTTGATCGGTTAGTTGAGTTTTATTTAGATGGGGAGTGAAGGATTTGCAGGATCAAATTTCTGATTTCATGCATTTTCTAACAATTGAAAAAGGACTCGCAAATAACACATTGATTTCTTATCGTCGAGATTTGGAGTCCTATCATAAATTTCTTATCGAAACTTTTGATTTCACATCTTGGAATGAGATCAATAGGAGCCATATAGTACAATTTCTTGCAAAGCTGAAGGATGAAGGCAAGTCTGCAAAGACTTTAGCTAGGCATACTGCCTCTATTCGCTCCTTTCATCAATTCCTGTTAAGAGAAAAAGTAGCTCCTACAGATGCCTCATCACATATTGAAAGTCCAAAGCTTGAAAAATCACTTCCTAAAGCTCTCTCAATGGAAGAGGTGGATCTGTTTTTAAATACTTGTAACAAGGGAACTCGTTACGATATTCGTGATAAAGCGATCATAGAGTTACTCTATGCCACCGGTATGCGAGTAAGTGAATTAATAGCATTAAATATTGATAGTATCTATATGGATCTGGCTTTTGTAAGATGCATTGGCAAGGGGAATAAAGAAAGAATCGTTCCAGTTGGCAGAGCAGCATTACAAGCTGTTGAACGTTATTTAAAGCGTGCTCGACACAAGTTTGTGAATTCAAAGAAAAGAGATGCTGCGTTATTTCTTAATCAAAAAGGTGGGCGGATTTCACGGCAAGGGCTGTGGAAAATTATCAAAGGACACACTAAAGAAGTGGGTGTACAACAAAATATTACACCGCATTCCTTGCGACATTCTTTTGCAACGCATCTCTTAATGAATGGTGCTGACTTACGATCTGTGCAAGAGATGTTAGGTCATGCTGATATTTCAACAACACAAATCTATACCCATATCACAAATACAAGGTTGAAGGATACCCATCGTCAATTTCATCCTCGAGGTTGAATTTTTTGAAAGAATTTTATCAAGCAAAATGATCATTTTCAATTTTCTGTGCACAATAGTAAAGTTATTTACTTTGTAGAGGATATTGAAAGTGCATGCATTTTGCTTTTTTTGAAGACAATTGATCGAATGTTTGCAATTGAAAAATACTTATTAGAATCATTCTGTGATTCAGGTCATGTTTTCTATTCTTTATATCAATTATTATGATTATGAAAACGAGTATGAAAGGGGTTTTAGTATATGTTCACAGCTGAGACAAAGACCGGAGACATTGTGACCAAATTTCCTGGAGCAAGCAAACTATTTAAAGAGCGTAGAATTGATTATTGTTGTGGGGGTAACCGCCCAATTGGTGAAGTCCTTCAAGAGAAGAATTTACCACTTTCTTTGATAGATGAATTAAATCAAATGGCCGCGGCTAAAGAAATTCAACCAATTAATAACTGGGATCAAATGAGTGAGGTTGAAATAGTTGATATCATTTTATCGAGATTTCACGTACCTACTTTTGAATTACTAGATGAACTTACTCAATTTGTAAATAAAGTTGTCAGTGTTCATGGGGGAGATCAACCACATTTAGTTGAAATGAAATCCGTCTTCAATGAAATTAGAAATGAAATGAGAGATCATTTTCAAAAAGAAGAAGTGATGTTATTCCCGCATATTAAGCAGTTTTCTTTAACAAAATCAAGCGAAGAACGTGTGATGATTCAAGCAATGATTCAACAAATGGAGTTTGAGCATGATGGTGTTGGGGCGCTGCTTTCCAAACTTCGTGATATTACCCATGACTATCAAGCACCAGAGAGTGCATGCAACACTTACCGACTCACTTACTTGAAACTAGAGGAGTTAGAATCCCTTACGTTTGATCACATTCATACTGAGAACAACATTCTATTCAAACGATTTGCATAGCCTATTTAGATTCACACAGCGATGGTGTATACTTCATATAAAGTGTACTTGAAGGTGAAATGATGAAAACCGAACCCCAACGCTGTGTGTGTTCGGGACCAGTTTGTGCAAAGCTGGTGCCGATTTTTACATCCTTATCAGAGGAAGATCTTGTGCTCGTCACATCTCTTGTGAAGAAGGAGTTCTACAAAAAAGGTCAGGCCCTCATTAATGAGGGTCAAATTTCTAATGCGTTGTTTATTATCCATTATGGAAAGGTCAAACTGTCGAAAACAACGATTGAAGGAAAAGAGCAAATTCTTCACTTGCTGATGCATGGTGATTTCTTTGGAGAGCTTAGTGTGTTCCAGCAGAATCAAGTGTCGAACTTTACTGCTTATGCACTTGAAGACACAGAAGTGTGCATTCTGAATCGAAATGATTTGGCGTTATTGATGAAAAAGCACTCAGATATCTCAGTCAAAATTGTTCAAGAAATGACAAATCGGCTTTCCCATACGGAAAATCTTTTGCAAACGCTAGCTACAAATGATGCTGAGACCCGACTTGCGCATCTATTAACATATTTTTGTGAAAAGTACGGTAAAAAGACTCCCGAGGGAATCGAAATTCTATTACCAATTACCAGAGAAGAAATGGCAAATTATATAGGTGTGACGAGAGAAACCATCAGTAGAAAGCTTAGCAAATTTGAAGCGGAAGGCACTGTTCAAGTTGATGGTAAGCGGCTTATTGTGAAAGAACTTAGCAAACTTTACTTGATAAATTGATTTTGGTAAACATAGTTATGAGAAATCATTTTCGCTGTATCGCGTTTTTATGCTTCACCGTTCAAAGGAAAACTTTGTAAAGGAATGATAGAATGGTAATACCAAAAGAGCATGGAACATGGATGATGTTTTTTTTGCCTGTGATACTTGGAACATCGCTTACAGAAGCCACTTGGTTTCATTTACTCTATATTATTGGCTGGTTCTTTCTATTTCTAGCATCAACTCCGTTACTAAATATTGTTCGTAATCAGAAAAACTTTGGACAGATGTTGCCATGGCTCATTGGTTACAGTGTAATTGCTGTTGGCTGTTTGATCCCTGTTGTACTACACCAACCTAGACTACTAGTAATTGGTGCATGCTTTGCTCCTTTGTTAGCTGTTAATGTCTTTTTTATTAAGAAGAAGAATGAACGAAGTCTCATTAATGATATTTGTGGAATAATGATTTTTTCTTTAGGTGGCGTGGGAGCTTTTATCATCGGTTCTGTTAATTTCACTGTCCACAGTTTGGAACTATTTGTGATCACAACTAGCTATTTCTTAGGTGTAGTATTCTATGTGAAGTCACTCATTCGGGAGCGATTAAACCGAAGCTTTACGATTAAATCGCATCTATGCCACCTAGTCATCTTATTTGTGCCGTTTGTGATTGGTTTGCCATATCTTGTGATTGCTTATATCCCAAGCTGTTTAAAGGATTTCTTAACAAATCGCAGCCGCCAATTGAAACCAATGGTTATTGGAATAATTGAGATGATTAATGGCGTTGTCTTTTTCGTATTATGTCTCTTTATCATATTATAAAATTTATTTTCCATCGCATTCAAAAACGATAATACTAGGGGAATCATTTCAATGATTTTGCCCTGGTATTTTTTAAAACATTAATTACCTTAATTATGATAAAATGTTGTCTTTTTCCAGAGAATTATTTCAAGTGCATAAAGATTTGAGGCCATATTCTTATCATCGCCTTGTCATCAAAAAACGATTTGATTGTGCAAAAAGCATTTTTGTGTAAAAATTTCATTGATAAAACGATTGAAAAGGGAGCTGCAAATGACATTCAAAAGAGTATTTCTCGTAGTCCTTGACTCGGTTGGTATCGGGGAAGCCCCTGATGCTGCAAGATTTGGTGATGTGGGCGCACACACGCTGTTACATATTAGTGAAACAATGCCTAATGGGTTGCAACTACCCAATTTAGCGGAAATGGGATTAGCAAATATTGAACAATTGCAGGGTGTTCCTTCGACAGATAATCCGCAGGCATATTATTCAAAAATGCAAGAGCTGTCCTTAGGAAAAGATACAATGACTGGTCATTGGGAAATCATGGGGTTGAAAATCACTACTCCTTTTCGTGTTTTTCCAAATGGATTTGATACGACACTAATACACGAATTAGAGACTCGATGTGGACGGAAAGTACTAGGAAATAAACCTGCCAGTGGTACTGGGATCATTGATGAGTTTGGCAAAGAACATATGGAGACAGGATCTATCATTGTCTATACTTCTGCAGATTCGGTCCTACAAATCGCTGCCCATGAAGACATTATTCCAGTAGCAGAACTATACAAAATTTGTGAAATCGCCAGAGAACTTACTTTACAGCCAGAATATATGGTGGGAAGAGTAATTGCTCGACCGTTTGTAGGTGAACCAGGCAGATTCCACCGCACACCAAACCGACATGATTACGCACTGAAACCATTTGCCAGAACAACGATGAATGAATTAGTTGATGCTGGTTTAGAGGTAATTGCAATCGGAAAAATAAAGGACATTTTTGACGGGGAAGGCGTAACTAAGCATTATGGAACAAAGTCCAACATGGATGGGATGGATAAACTATTGCTTAGTATGCGACAAGATTTTGCAGGACTTAGCTTTGTGAACCTGGTTGATTTTGACGCCCTGTTTGGTCATAGACGTGATCCGATTGGCTATGGCAATGCCTTGCAAGAATTTGATCAACGTTTGCCAGAAATCTTGGAGCAGCTAACTGAAACAGATTTGCTGATAATAACTGCTGACCACGGCAATGATCCAACTATGCCTGGGACAGATCATACTAGAGAATTGGTACCTCTCCTGATCTATGCAAAAAGCTTCTCAGGTTGCTGTGAACTACCAATTCGCGAAACCTTTTCAGATATTGCAGCAACAATTGCAGATAATTTTCAGTTGGCAATGCCAAAGAACGGCACAAGCTTTTTAAAACTTTTACAATAAGAAGGGGTGAAGTCATGAGAATGGTTGATCTGATTGCCAAGAAGCAGGCGGGTGAAGCGCTACTCAAAGCTGAAATTGATTATATGATTACTGGATTTACCAATGGAGCGATCCCAGATTATCAAATGAGCGCAATGGCAATGGCGATTTATTTTCAGGATATGAACGATCAAGAACGTGCTGACCTTACAATGGCAATGGTTCATTCTGGTGATGTAATTGATCTTAGCGTCATACCAGGGATTAAGGTAGATAAGCATTCAACAGGTGGGGTTGGTGATACGACATCATTAATACTTGCACCTTTGGTTGCAGCGTTAGGGGTTCCAGTCGCAAAGATGTCTGGGCGTGGTCTGGGGCATACTGGTGGCACTATCGACAAGCTTGAGTCATTTACAGGATTTCACACTGAGCTTTCCGATGATCGTTTTGTTGAACTGATTCAGCAGAACCATATTGCTTTAATGGGGCAAACAGGGAATATTACGCCTGCAGACAAGAAATTGTATAGCTTGCGTGATGTCACAGCAACCGTTCAAAGCATCCCATTGATTGCAAGTTCCATTATGTGCAAAAAGATTGCAGCTGGTGCTGACGCAATTGTATTAGATGTCAAGGTGGGTGCAGGTGCTTTCATGAAAACACTTGCTGAAGCGGAAGAACTCGCAACCGCAATGGTGAAAATAGGTCACTTGGTGGGGCGACAAACGATAGCCGTTATTTCCGATATGGATCAGCCACTTGGTAATGCTATTGGCAATGTGTTAGAAATCAAAGAAGCAATTGACACATTGAAAGGGCAAGGCCCTGAGGATTTGACAGAATTGGTGCTGACGCTTGGTAGTAGAATGGTACTCTTAGCAAAGAAGGCATCCTCTGTCCAAGAGGCAAGAGAAATGTTACAAAACGAACTAAATAATGGCCAAGCGTTAGCAGTATTTAAAAAGCTTATCACTAGCCAAGGTGGTGATGCAACTGCTATCGATCATCCTGAACAGCTACCTACAGCCAAGTGGGTGACTGAATATCAAGCTGACAAAGCTGGCTATATTTCTGAATTGGTTGCTGATGAAATAGGTAGAGCAGTGATGTTGCTTGGAGCTGGGCGGGCAACCAAAGACTCAGAAATCGACCTATCCGTAGGCCTTGTATTGCACAAAAAAATTGGAGATTCAGTAGCTATTGGTGAGTCGATTGCAACTATTCATCACAATCTCGAAGAAATTGCAGAAACGATCTCAATTCTACAAAACAATATTCATATTTCCGCAAGCAAACCACAAATACCTAGATTAATATACGGAATTATTGAGGGCTAAATACGAGCATTACTTGCCTGTGTCAAATTGTTATCACTGATTTGGAGCAACGGGATGAGCACTAAACTCAAATTCAGCTTTGCAACGGGATGAGCACTAAACTCAAATTCAGC
>JAVBKB010000217.1:0-9821 GCA_031554275.1 Caryophanales bacterium
AACCCAGCAGTAGAAAAATCGACTGCTGAAACCTTAATTACTTCAGGCTGCGATGTTATCGCACAACACCAAGACTCCCCTGCTGCTCAAGAAGCTGCACAAGCCGCGAAAGTTTGGAGTTGTGGTTATAACGCTGATATGACATCGGCTGCACCTGATGCACATCTTACAGCACCAATTTGGCACTGGGAAAAATACTATGAGCCAGAACTTAGATCCATTATTGATGGCACTTGGAAAGGTAATCAAGCTTATTTCAAAGGAATTGATGTAGGCTTGGTAGACATTTCACCATTAACAAAGAATGTTGCAGAAGGAACGAAAGAGAAAATCGATGAGTACACTGCAAAACTAAAAGATGGTTCATACAATGTTTTTGGAAATCGTGAAATTAAAGATCAAGCTGGAAACGTGAAAGTTAAAGCAGATCAAAAGCTTTCAGATGCAGACATCCTTTCAATGATGTGGTTTGTCGACAATATTGAAGGACAAATCAAAAAATAATTTTAAAAGCAAGGCTCGAATAATACTGCTTTCATCCGATAAGTAGTAGGGAAAAAAGGATTTAGCTGATAAATGTCAGTCATACATTTGTCAGCTAGATCTCAAAGCAATTGAACCTTCCCTTGTTCGATGCCTTGCATTTTCGTTTTTCAACAGATAACCACTTTAAGACATTTCAGTTGAACGAAAATGCAAGGCATTTGCTGCTGAAAATGAAAAAGGAGAAACCGCGATGAGCAAAGTATCTCAGCTTGAAACCTGCATTGAACTTGAGAATATTTCAAAATCATTTGGCGATGTTGTTGCCAATAAGAATGTAAACTTATCTATTCAATACGGAGAAATACATTCTCTTCTTGGAGAGAATGGTTCTGGAAAAACTACTTTAATGAACATGTTGTCAGGTATTTATAAACCAGATACTGGTTCGATAAAGATTTTCGGAAAAGAAATTGATTTTGGTAATCCAAAGGATTTTATTAATTTGGGTATTGGTATGATTCATCAACACTTCAAACTAATTGATGTGATGTCTGCTAAAGAGAATATTATTATCGGGCAAAAAGGGAGTAAGCTGATTAATAGCAAAAAGCTGACGGAAGAAATCAATTCGCTGGCAAATAAATTTGGGCTCCCGATTAACCCTGACAAAAAGGTTTATAACATGTCAGTGAGTGAGAAACAAAATGTTGAGATTATGAAAGTGCTCTACCGAGGATCAAAGGTTCTTATCCTTGATGAACCAACTGCTGTACTCACCCCTCAAGAAACGCGAAAATTATTCCAGATACTTCAGAATATGAAAGAGCAAGGTTGTTCAGTCATTATCATCACACACAAATTAAATGAAGTAATGGAAATCAGTGATCGTGTCACTGTTCTTCGTAAAGGTGAATGTGTTGCAACCGTGAAGACTTCTGAAACAAATGCAACTGAGCTGACAGAACTGATGGTGGGAAGAGCAGTAAATTTAGAAATCAATCATCCACTAGTTGAAAAGGGTAATCTGCTTCTAACAGTGGATGAAGTAACAGTTATTAATGAAGAAAGAATCGCTGCACTTGATCACATCAATTTCGAAATTTACGAAGGTGAAATAGTTGGTGTTGCTGGTATTGCTGGTAGCGGGCAAAAAGAGCTTTGTGAAGCCATTGCTGGAATGCAAAAAATCAAGTCTGGCAAAATCATCTTCAGAGATGAAAACATTGTTGGTAAATCACCTCTAGACATAAACAAAAAGCGTATTAGTAAGACTATTATCCCAGAGGATCGACTTGGAATGGGCCTTGTTGCTTCAATGAATATGATTGACAATGTCATTTTGAAAAGCTATCAGAAGCAAAAAGGTTTTTTCCTGAATCGTAAGCCAGCAAAAGATTTATCCCAAAAACTGATTAAAGACTTAGAAATCAATACGCCTGGTGTACACCATCCAGTCAGATTGTTGTCTGGTGGAAATGTTCAAAAGGTTTTATTGGGTCGTGAAATCGAATCTAATCCACATCTGTTGATTACCGCCTACCCTGTTCGTGGTTTGGACATAAATTCTTCCTACAAAATCTATGACTTGCTAAATGAACAAAAGGAAAAAGGCGTTGGTATTCTATTTATTGGAGAAGACCTTGATGTTCTCATCGAAATATGTGATAGACTGATCGTACTATGCGAAGGAAAAGTCATGGGTATTGTTAACCCAAGTGAAGTTACGAAAGAAGATATTGGTCTATTAATGACAGGAGGTGCTCAAACTGAAACAGTTCAAGTTGGTTAAAAGAACGAGCGCAACTACCTTTCAACACACCTTTTTTCGTGTAATTGCAATTATTGTAGCTTTTCTAATATCTAGTATTCTAATTATTATCGCAAAAGCAAATCCTATTGAAGCATTTGAAAATCTCTTAACCTATCCCTTTAGTTATACTTCAGGAACGATTGAGGTTATCAAACTAGCCACCATTCTATGTGTGATTTCATTAGGGATTACTTTCGCCTTTAAAATGCGATTTTGGAACATCGGAGCGGAAGGACAAATTCTACTTGGAGCAATTGGTGCCACTTTCATTGCGATGAAATTCCCAACTCTCTCACCTTTTCTCTTGTTACCACTTATGCTAGCAGCCTCGTTTGTTGCTGGAGCATTTTGGGGGCTGATACCTGCGGTTTTTAAAGCGAAGTTTGGCACAAATGAAACACTCTTTACACTGATGATGAACTATATTGCATTATATGCTGTCAAAGCACTCGAATCCGGTTGGTGGAAAGATCCGAATAGTTTCCAAGATACGATTGCACCCCTGCCTCCGAATTCGAGGATTCCTTCCCTTTTCAGTGATATTTCTTGGCAATCTTTGAATGTAGGGTTTCTAATAGCCATCATGCTTACAATCATTGTCTACTATTACTTAAATCACACAAAAAGCGGTTACGAGATCAGTGTAGTTGGAGAAAGCGAAAGTACTGCTCGCTATGCTGGAATGAATGTTTCCAAGATCATCATCAAAACCATGATTCTTAGTGCTGGAATTTGTGGAATCGCAGGTTTTATCCAAGTTGCTGGTAACAATTCGACGCTGTCATCAGGTATTGCTTCAGGAATTGGTTTTACTGCAATCATCACAACCTGGCTAGCACAATTAAATGTTTTCGTAATTCCATTGGTCACCTTCCTTTTCGCTGTCATCACTATTGGAAAGGATGGGTTATCAGTTCTTGATATTCCAGTCGCAGCTGCAACGGCTATTCAAGCGATTGTCCTGTTCTGTATCTTGGGAAGTGAGTTTTTCTTGCGATACAAAATTCAACGATTCAGAAAAGAAAAATCAGTTGCCCCTTCAAAACCGGTTTCTGAGCCTGGAGGTGCAAAGTAATGGAAACATTAGTGGATCAAATTATTCCCTATTTCCTACTTGCAGTTGGCTTCGGAGTACCGATTCTTTATGGAACGCTCGGTGGTTTACTGATGGAAAAAGCCGGAAATATCAACCTCGGGATAGAGGGTATGATGTTAATGGGTGCTTATGCAGGGTTTCAAGTTTCTTTGATTACGTCAAATGTACTTCTTGGATTACTTGCAGCATGCGCCTTTGGTGCATTTGGCGCATTCATCTACGCCTTTCTAACAGTATCACTTCGTGCAGACCAAATTGTTACAGGTCTAGCACTTACAATTTTCGGAACGGGATTAACCAAATTCTTGGTTAATTTAAATAGCGAAGTCGTTCGAATTCCAGATTCAGTGCAATATTATTTGAAACCGGTTTTGTCTGAAATATTCGGATTAGATGTTTCACACACAGTCTGGAAAATTTTCGATGTTAGTATTCTCATTTATCTAGCGATCTTCATTGCTGTCATGATGCATTTCTACTTGAAGAAAACGAGATTTGGTTTAAATCTTCGCGCTGTTGGTGAGAACCCGGCAGCCGCAGATGCAATGGGAATCAATGTTACCCTTTACAAATACATTCACATCTCAGTTGGTGGCGCCATTTGTGGGCTGGGCGGTGCCTATCTGTCCATGTTCTACATTCCAATTAAAACAGAGGATGTTGTTACAGGTAGTGGTTGGATAGCAGTTGCCCTTATCATCTTTGTTTCATGGAGACCGATCCGAGCAGTGTTTGGTGCTATATTCTTCGGTGCACTAGCACTCTTAAGTAAAAAGCTACAGACTGGAGTAGAAATTTCTACTTCCCTTCTGGATATGTTACCTTTTGTTATCACAATCCTTGTACTGATAGTCACATCTGTTAGAATGTCAAAAGAGAATGCTCAGCCGAAAAGCTGTGGTGTAAACTATTTTCGAGAAGAAAGATAAGTTTCCATTTTATAAAAACGATTTTATAAAAATAAGTTAGTGAGGTAATTTTCATGCATGATTTAGTTCTGGTACTCGACTTTGGTGGTCAATACAATCAATTAATCGCAAGACGGGTTCGCGATTTGCATGTGTATAGTGAGGTACTTTCCTATGACACAACTATTGAAGAAATTAAGAAATTAGCACCTAAGGGAATCATTTTCACTGGAGGACCGAGTGTTGTTACTGATGAAAATGCACCAACCGTTGACCCTGCGATTTTCGAATTAGGTATTCCGATTCTAGGGATTTGCTATGGATGTCAAGTAATGGGACATTTACTTGGTGGTCGTGTAGATGCAGCTAAACAAAAAGAATATGGGAAAACATCGATTCAACTTGATGTGAATAATAATAAGCTTTTTGCTGGTTTAGTTGCGGAAACTACAGCTTGGATGAGTCATACGTACTTTGTAAGTGCCCCACCACCTGATTTCACTGTAATTGCCAAAACGGACACCTGTCCAGTTGGTGCTATGGCAAACGAGGAGAAGCAGCTATATGGTGTACAATTCCATCCAGAAGTTGTCCACACACCACAAGGCAACGAAATGATTCGCAACTTCTTGTTTAATATTTGCGGTTGCACTGGCGACTGGGTGATGAAAGATTTCGCAGCAGAAACAATTCAACAGTTGAAAGAGAAAATTGGAGATAAGAAAGTGCTCTGTGCCCTTTCAGGTGGTGTTGATTCTACTGTTGCTGCAGTTATGGTTCACAAAGCAATTGGAAAGCAGCTTACCTGCATTTTCGTTGACCATGGATTAATGCGATTAAATGAGGGAAATGAAGTTGAAGAGGTTTTCCGCAAACAATTCGACATGAACTTAATTCGAGTTGATGCAGAAGAGCGCTTCCTAACAAAACTTGCTGACATATCAGACCCAGAAACAAAGCGAAAAATCATTGGAGAAGAGTTCATTCGTGTATTCGAGGAAGAAGCACGCAAAATTGGTACAGTTGACTTCCTTGTACAAGGAACCATCTATGCTGACGTAATCGAAAGCGGTACAAAGAACTCAGCAGTTATCAAGAGCCACCACAATGTTGGCGGACTACCTGATGTAGTCGATTTCAAAGAAATCATTGAACCACTTCGAGATTTATTTAAAGACGAAGTTCGTGCAACAGGCAGAGCACTAGGAATCCCAGATCAGCTAGTTGAAAGACAACCATTCCCAGGTCCTGGACTTGCTATTCGAGTAATTGGTGACATCACAAAGGAAAAGCTAGACACCTTACGTGAAACAGACTTCATCTTCCGAGATGAAATCGCCAAAGCCGGATTGCAGAAAGATGTTTGGCAGTACTTCACTGTCCTGACCAATTTGCGAAGTGTTGGTGTCATGGGTGACGAAAGAACATACAGTCATACCATCGCATTGCGTGCAGTCACAAGTCTTGACGCTATGACAGCAGATTGGGCACGTATTCCATACGATGTGTTAGAAAAAATCTCGGTGCGAATTGTAAATGAAGTGCCAAATATCAACCGTATTGTCTATGACATTACATCAAAACCACCTGCTACGATCGAGTGGGAATAAGAGCAGGCACGATAAAACCCTCTGAAATAGAGGGTTTTTGTTTGTCTATCGGTGAACTGACCCCGATTTGACCGCGAAACATTATTACCATGAAATATATTGATTGGAAATAGCGCCTACTCTATTCTGATTAAAATGTTATTGTCACCTGCTTTACACAATCATGAAGAAGCACAAAATGGAATCTGAAAATCATCGAGTTAAAGATAACACAATTGACCAGCTTATTGAATTGAACAGCAGGACATGATATTGTAACCATGATGGTAAAATAACGAAAAAGGGAGCGTATTAACATGTCGAATGTAGTTTGGTTTATAACTTTTAAACTTAAGAAAGGAGTGTCTGTAGAGGATTTTTTGCTTGCATCAGAAAAATGTCATAAAGAGGTTTTGTCTAAGCAAAAAGGATTTATTTCTTGGGAAGTGCTTCGTGATGGTGATACATGGGTTGACCTTGTGAAGTGGAAAACAGTGGAAGATGCCAAAAGTGCGGAAACCGCGGGAAAATCCAATCCTGCTGCTCATGAGTTCTATGCTTGCTTAAACATGAATAGCTGTAAAATGCAGACATTTAGTCTTGAAAAAATCCACTAACAAAATAAGCATTATCAAAGATGTAACAAAGATTTAAAAAAAGTTAGCTAATTATGTTTTCATGATTTTATGATTTTATAGATTGATAGGAAGACCAATACCGGATTTATTTAATAATTTGTATAATCACGAATCGATATATAACGCTTTATCAGTGGTTAGCAATCTAGTCGAAAATCAAAAGATCAACTCTTACCATCCAATTCGGAAGTGTAAGAGTTGATTTTTCAGTGACGATAACTTTTTTATCAATTGGTTCGAAAGTCCGCTATTTCATCACATTTTCCTATAATTAATTACCAATTGGAATTTCAATATTCTTTATCTGCACCCCGAAATTACCCATTGGAACGAAAATGTATGCATTATTTTCGGAGAACATTTCCCTTCCTTCTCCACGGTTCTTGAAGCCAGTCGCATCATTTTTATTGAAGGTAACTTGATAGTGGTCACCAATTTTCTTAACCGAATTTCCTTTTATAACAAATCCATCGGGCTCATCAAGTCCGCTCTCAGGATATGTTTCTGCGTAAACTTTGCTGGAGAGATACATCTCAGAGAAATAGAGCATTTCAGTTATTTCCTCTTTACTAAGTTCCATTAGCCAATCCGGATACTCTGACGGCAAATTTTGTAACATAATGTCCGCTTGAATCGTATCTGCATCCTCTGTGATGTTGGTGAAATTTAGTGAGACGGGATTGAAACTGCTTTTCAAAGTCACTGGAAGTTCTTCATGAATATTAACCATAAGATTTTCAGTTTCAGAAAATATAACAACACTGGCAATCACGTTTTTAGGTTCTGCAGAAGAATTTACAATACATGATCGATAATAAGCTATATCTGAATTTTCTGTTGTCTGACTGGAAATATACGCTCCTGAATAGGTAATATCAGCATTTTCAAAATTCATCTTGATACCATCAACAGTTCCTGTACCTTTTGGCTGCTCAATTTGATAATCAATCAAAGTTGTTGCCTGACCATGGGTGATCTTGTTAATCTGTATCGCATACTTTCCTGTTTCATCTGTAAAACGAGTATTGGGTGTTGTTATTTCAACTTGAAGCTGTTCTTGTGGAAGTTCGAATTTCCACTCTCCCTTAGTGCCGTTTACTTCAGTAAATTTCAATTCTAATTTTCTTTTGGATTGTAGATTTTTCTCATTGGAAGATAGTTCAATGAAACCAGTCTTATCTCCTGTAGAAGTGGACAAATCATGAAATTGTAATATTTCAACTGGCTCACCACTTTCCATATCCGTAACCTCAAAAACAGTTTGCGCCTCCTCGCTTTCTTTTGCTGATTCGATAATATACTCAATAGCAATATTTCCTGTGTCAAAGTAGCTCTTAAGTATCGTCACATCGATTCCTTTATCAGATGAAACCATCTGACTTTGATTGAGTAGCCCTTTTGGCTCAAAGTTTTCACCAGAAGGGACATAATTATTAGTATACACCCACCCAACAAAAGGAACATTCGCTAGTACTTTTCCCATACTGGGAAATATAAAGCCTGATACACATAATGCAATTACCATCGCTAGCGCTATTGCAGGATAAAGAACAAATCTGCGTTTCCGTTTATCTCTGTCTTTTACACCATTCATTATTCCATTATTAACTGCCTTACTTAATTCGGCATGTGGTACTTCAATGTTGTCCAGTTCAGTTTTGATCTGATCTTTATTCATAATAGATAATCTCCTCCTAATATATCTCTTAACTGCTGACGTGCTCTAAATAGATTCGTCTTTACGGTACCTTCAGGTTGATTTGTAATCGAGGCAATATCAGAAACTTTGTAATCATGAAAATAATATAAAAGAATAACAGTTAAATTATGCTTCTCTAATTGCTCCATTGCCCTCATCAAATCCATCTGTTTAACATTATTTTCCTCACCAGAGGCGACTTCTTCCTCATTGAAAATGGTGTCAATAGGTACAATATTCTTTCCTCTTTCTAGCACTTCATATGCTGTTCGAATCAATGTACGGGTAATCCATGTTTTCATAAATGCTGGCTGTTGTACTTGATGAATATTTTTGGTAACTTTATAAGCAGTCTCTTGAACGACATCCAATGCGTCATCCCTATTTCGGACATACATATAAGCCGTCTTAAAAAGCTGTTCCTGATAAATCGAAAACAATTTACCAAGGGCTTGCTTATTTCCTTTAATTGCTTTACTTGCAAGCTGCTCTTCATCCACAATTTAACCTCCTTTAACTATTAGAGTGAAGATTCGCTCAAATGGTTTCAAATTTTGAAAATAGTTTTTTTCTCGCTATGACATTTGAATCAGGTCACATACAATAACAAAGTTGCATTCCAAGCCCAATGCGATTTACTAATGGAAATGATGTATTTTCTCCTTGATTATCAGAATGTTTTTTTACTCGATTTTCAATATTTGTACAGACAAAGTTTCAGCAAAAGCTATTAATTCACAGAAAAAGTGATAGACTTAAAGTCCTACTCGTCAAAGAAAACTACCAAAGTAAAGGAGGTATTGGCATGGAAAAGACATTTCAAGAATACCACAACAAGATAAATTCAACCGTTGTCAAAATGATTCCTAATAATTGGGAGAGAGTTTGTTTGTATGGAGAAGCTTCACATTTGCACCAAGTCTATTTTTATGTGGTTTTGAAAGATGAAACCATCATTAATGGTAGTATTATTTACTCCAAATACGACTTTATTAGCTATGAAGAACAAAGACAATACATACAACAAGTAAGAAAATATCTTATAGAACTAAAAGTGATCAGAAGGCTTGGACGAGTTTAACCATGGCATTTAATCGTAATGGTGAATTCGAGATCAAATATGATTATACAGATTTAAATAAAGTAGACCTATTTGATCAAAGAGTTATTTGGTGTTATGAAAACCTCGGAATGACGCCAAAAGCAAAAGAAAAGGAGTCTTGGAAGGCTTTGGATACCTATTTGAACAAAAAGAATGAAGATTGATGACGTTTGCACAAAATTTGTTATTCTCTAGAAACTCTGTGGCATTAATCGAATTTCACGATTTCTACTTTATTAAATAAAGAATTCATTCTAGATTATGAAAGGGGAGCAGATTCTACTGGAGCACTACCACCAGATCGCATCCCCTAAATCTAGAAATTTAAAGTCTTAAATTAACCATGAAAAACAAATAGAACATAGCTGGAATTCCTACGATAGCGGATATTATCGCGATTGTAGTAAGGACTTTTTTCTCATCTCGTAATATGAACAACAAAAAATTATATACCAAAATACACAGGAATCCGCCTAAACAATTAAGAATTATA
>JAVBKB010000122.1:0-32789 GCA_031554275.1 Caryophanales bacterium
GATTAATCACTGTTGATGATATAGCCACACCGTTTTCAGTGATGACTTCATAATCGACATTGACTTTTCCGTTTTGACCAGCTGTTTGCACCTTTGTAGTCCCTTTAGCCAAGCTATCATCTTTCTGTTCAATCGAATTGAACCCAAGGGGAGTCTCTTCGGTAACTACAGTTTTTTCTACACGTGTTACTGCGATAGTGGAGTCAGCGGTCAACACTGTATCCAAAGCAGGTACTACACGATCATCTGCATCCAATGTAACGCTATTTTGAGTTAGGAACTCTGCTACTGTCATGGAAGTTGTAAACAATGACTGATTATTATTGTAATCTGTTAAGGTTACTGGAAACGAAACCCCAATTGTAACAGCTAGATCATCTTGGATTTCACTTGTTAATTCTGGTGAAATCTTATCTTGTTCTTTCACAGCTATGTTTTCTTTTTCTAAAAACGCAGCAACGGTTGCTTCAGTTGTCCACTTTTCAGTTTCTACTCCATCAATTGTTAGCGTTACTTTATGAGCTGGTTTCCAGACTATTTCAAGATCATCTGACACTTCAGTGTCTAATGATGGAGAAATATAATCATGTTCTGCGTAATCAACCTCAAGCTCATTTAGTAATTCCTCTACAGTGGATGCATTTGTCTTCACATTTTGGTTACTACCATTCAATTCTAATGCTACAGCTTCTTTCGATGTAAAATACATGGACGCAGAAGTCATTAGAATAAAAGCAAATGCGACGATGAGAAGTTTCTTTGTAGGCTTACGCCTCGGAAGTACCTTTTTACTGTCTGTTCTTTTTAACATAATACTCTCCCTTTGTGTGGTTTTTTGATTAGCATTTCAATCAAAAGTCGGAGTTTTCAAACCTCTGAATCCTCACACCACGTTTTTTTGTGTATCAGTTGAATTGATTCCCCATAGAGATTCATCAACAGCATACACAGATTTTGAAAATTTTAATCACTTGGACAACACAGGTAGATTAAATACCCGGTGCGCGTTTGCAGTTGTCACTTGCGCCACTTCTTCAAGAGATATGCCTTTAATACTTGCAATTTCCTCTGCTACCATTCGTACATACGCTGGTTCATTTCTTTTCCCTCGAAGGGGATGAGGTGCTAAGTAAGGGCAATCAGTTTCAATCAACAGCTTGTCTAATGGAACATTGAGTGCAACTTCTTTTGGTTCCCGTGCATTTTTAAATGTTACAGGACCACCCAGAGAAATGAGAAAGTTCATTCCCAAGCACTGATTAGCAGTTTCAATACTCCCACTAAAGCAATGCATAATTCCACCAACTGCTGAAGCTTCCTCCTCTTTTAGAATTGTTAAAACATCTTGTGTGGCATCGCGGTTGTGGATGACAATTGGTAGACCCACTCGTTTTGCAAGTTGAATTTGCTTCCGGAAGAGATTCTGTTGAACATCCTTCGGAGATTTATCCCAGTGATAATCTAAACCAATTTCGCCAATTGCAACAACCTTTTCATGTGCAGACAGTTCTTCGATCCATAGTAGGTCTTCGTTAGTACAGTCTATCGCATCAACAGGGTGCCAACCAATCACTGCATACATAAAGTCATACGTCTCAGAAAACTTTATCGCACTCTGAATCGTTTCCTTATCGAAACCAATGATGGCAATCTTACTAACACCTGCTTGCTTAGCATTTTCGATTACTGTTTCTAGATCTTCTTCAAACTGCTGCGCATTAAGATGTGCGTGAGTATCAAATAACATTTTCTCTCCTTCACACATGGGCTTTTTGTGCCAACACCTACACGTGCCCTGTTGTATTGTACCGTGAAACTCGCGTAACTTAACTCACGATTCAATGACAGTTATATTACAATCACTTTACAAAGAGCATCAATCTACAACATTTTTGGACATTCTTGGTTTTTCATTGATAATTTTGGCTTTCAACCAAGGTTTTTTACTGAATTAAATGACTCTTTACAGCGATTACTGCCCTGTTGCGACACTCACATCTTAATGAGTTTTGTTTCTATCGTCTAGTATTTTGCACTGTTAATTGCCGAAAAGCTACTTGTTATCCTAATTTGCAAGAAACGATTTCTCGCGAAGAGCCAAATATTAAAAGGATGACAAATCACGACCATTTTTCATGGAGGGGATTTGTCATCCTTCATTATTAGATTTTAACAGCTATATTTATTTTAAGAAACGATTGCACCATTTGGTAGATCCTCAGAAACGGTCAGGAGTGACAATTTGCCTTCCTTTTCTCCAGAAAGGAGCATTCCTTGGGAAACCTCGCCACGAATCTTTGCTGGCTTTAGATTGGTAACGACAATTACTTTCCGACCAACTAATTCCTCCGGCTTGTACCACTCTGCAATGCCAGAAACAATTTGTCTTTGTTCATGACCGATATCTACTTGAAACAGCAGGAGCTTATCTGACTTCTTCACTGGTTCACATGCTAATACCTGTCCGACACGCATCTCTGCCTTACGAAAGTCATCAATTGTGATTTCCGGAGTTGTTTCGATCTCTTCCACGTTATTTTCATCTTCTTTCGGGTTTTTCATTGAATTCTTAATAAAAGCTACTTCATCTTCAAATTCTAATCTTGGGAAGATTGGTGTTGGTTTCTGCACATGAATATTGGCTGGAATCACGCCGAATTTCTCAAGTTTATTCCAGTCTAGAACATTCACGTCTAACCCAAGCTGCTGGACGATTTGAGCTGGTGTCTTTGTTAGAAACGGTGACAATAGGATTGCAACGCGACATAGTGTTTCCGATAAATGCGAAAGGACAGATGCCAACTCCTGCTGCTTGTCTGCTTCCTTTACCAAAATCCAAGGCTTAGTTTCATCAATGAATTTATTCGCACGAGACACTAGTGACCAAATTGTCGTTAATGCCACTGAAAACTGCATGTTATCCATTGCATCTTTGTAGTTTTCAACAACATCTAAATTACATTGTAGAAGCTCCTTCTCAAATTCAGTTGTGGAACCTGAATAAACTGGTACAATTCCTTCAAAATATTTCTCAATCATTGAAATCGATCGATTCAATAAATTTCCCAAATCATTGGCTAAATCAAAATTAACCCGCTCAACAAATCCTTCAGGTGTGAACACACCATCCGCTCCAAATGGTACTTCACGTAACAAATAATATCGCAAAGCATCCAATCCATAACGATCAATCAACTGTACTGGATCTACTACATTGCCTTTTGATTTCGACATTTTTCCATCCTTCATCAACAACCAACCATGTGCGAAGACCTTTTTAGGCAATGGCTGATTCAGTGCCATCAAAATGATCGGCCAATAGATTGTATGGAAACGGACAATTTCTTTACTCATTAAATGAATATCTGCAGGCCAATATCGATCGTATTTCTCATGGTGTGCAGAGCCATACCCAAGTGCTGTCACGTAGTTTGAAAGGGCATCAATCCAAACGTAGATAATATGATTTGGATTATCTGGAACCTTCACGCCCCAGTCAAAGGTTGTTCGTGAAACAGCTAGATCTTCTAGACCAGGTTTGAGAAAATTATTGAGCATTTCGTTTTTCCGAGATTCAGGTTGGATAAAGTCAGGATTCTCATCATAATATTGCATCAACCGATCTGCATATTTACTCATTTTGAAGAAGTAAGATTCCTCCTTCACCTTTTCTACTGGACGACCACAATCTGGACACCTGCCATCCTCTAATTGACGCTCAGTGTAGAATGCTTCACATGGTGTACAGTACCATCCTTCGTACTGATCAAGATAAATATCTCCCTGATCTAACAATTGTTTAAAAATCGCTTGTACAGCCAGCTTGTGACGATCCTCAGTTGTACGAATGAATTCGTTGTAGGAAATGTCGAGCCTTTGCCATAAATCTTTGATACTCGCAATAATCTCTTCTAAGTATTCTGGAGGTGTCTGCCCCTTTTCAGCCGCTTTGTTTTGAATCTTCTGACCATGCTCATCCGTTCCCGTCAAAAACATAACGTCATAGCCACGCATTCTTTTATATCGAGCCATCGCATCTGCTGCAACAGTTGAGTAGGCATGTCCTAAATGCAATCGCCCACTCGGATAGTAGATAGGTGTCGTAATGTAAAAAGTTTTTTGATTGTCTAACATTTTGTACCCTCCAAAAAAAGTGTATAATAGTTCTATTGTTACTTAAAAACCAAGAAAAAGCCACTTTGATATTTGTGAAGATCCGGTGAACAATTGTTTCTCAAATAAATTATTCCATTTCGGTAAGAACTATTTGCATTTTTCGCTGTTCTAATAGACAATCCTCATCAAATATTGCAGTTTCCGCAATTAATTATGTAATTTATTTCAATCCTCAAAACCTCTTAAAACCTTATTATAACTAGATATCCAGAAACAATGTTTAACAAAATTCTACAAAACTCGATTTTTCTCTTGCCATTTTTGCAAAAAATGCTATAATTTTAATGAAATAGTGTTGACGATATTTGGTAGTGCTGTTATTATAGTAATCGAATCGGGAATGCTATTTTCATATTTCGATATTCTAAATTCCAGGAGGTAATTATTATGAAATCAACAGGTATTGTTCGTAAGGTTGATGAGCTAGGCAGAATCGTGGTTCCAATTGAGTTGCGCCGTACATTAGATATTGGCGAGAGAGATGCACTTGAAATCTTTGTTGACGAAGATCGCATCGTGTTAAAGAAGTATGTTCCAAAAATGAGTTGTCAAGTGACAGGTGAAGTATCTGATCACAATTTGATTTTAGCTGGTGGGCGTATTATCCTTTGTAAAGAAGCTGCAAAAGAGCTTACAGACGAGATCAAAAAACATCTTTAAGATTTTAAACCCTGGGTTAGAAGCTTGCTTCTAACCTTTTTTTGTACAAAAGACAGTCCTGATTCAACTATAACTGGGTAAATCACAGTGAGAATAACTTTGATTCTTGCTCTTTTTTTATTTGGAGACAAGGAATGAACTTAATAACCCTTTCAAAAAAGACTAAGATAATTTATAATTGAAACGTATTTATTCTATTGATCTCTGAGGAAAATTTATAATGTATTCTATAAGAAAATTCATTAAGCTCCCTAAGAGCTTTCAGATTATTAACGAACAAATTACTTCTCGTAATCTTATATGGCGCTTAGCATTCTATGATACAAAGTCACAGTTTAACAAACATCGCCTTGGGCTTCTTTGGGCAATCCTTAAACCATTACTTTTGATCGCCACTTTTTGGTTTGTTTTTGGTATTGGAATAAGAGAGAGTAGACCTGTAGGTGATACCCCCTTTTTTCTATGGTTAATTTGTGGTTTGATTAATTGGATCTTTCTTAGTGGAGCGATTACTGACGCATCAAACAGTGTATATCGGAAAGTTTCAATTGTCTCGAAAATGAATTTCCCAACTAGCATTCTCCCTACAGTTTCTATTGTTTCACAATTTCTAGTTTACGCGATCATGATGATTATTTTTGTTATCGTTCTATCAATTCACGGAATTTATCCTACAATATATTGGATTCAAGTCTTCTATTACATGTTTGCGCTGTTGGCGTTTGTTTTTTCGATAAGCCTGTTTTTTTCAAGTATTGTCATGGTTTTTCGTGATTTCCAGCAACTATTGTCCGCTTCTATGAGAATGCTTATGTTCCTTTCTCCTGTTTTCTGGGATCCAAGAGCTTTGCCAACTATATTTTTGTTTCTGTTAAAATTAAACCCTTTTTACTACCTCATTACTGGATTCCGGCAAACGTTTTTAGAGGAAAGATGGTTTTTTCAAAATGGAATATATAATATATACTTTTGGTTAATCGTTTTTCTTTTATTCGAAGCAGGTTCATTCATCCATCTTCGTCTACGACACAAATTTGTGGATTATCTTTAAGAGGTGAAAATAATGACAACGAAAGTTTCTTTGAAAAATGTCTCAAAAAAATACGTGCTCGTTTCTCAAAGTTCGAAACAGTCTTTTTATGCACTCAATAATATTTCTTTTACAGTAAATGAGGGTGAAATAATCGGCATTGTAGGTATTAATGGCTCTGGTAAATCGACCTTAGCCAATATTCTTGCCAAGATTATTCCTGCCTCAAGTGGTGAAGTAACAATAGATGGTCAGCCATCTATGATTTCTATTTCTGCTGGCTTAAATGTTACTTTGACTGGAAAGGATAATGTATACCTCAAATGCTTAATGATGGGGCTTACCAATTCTCAAGTTAACGAATTATACGTGAAAATCACTGAATTTGCGGATATCGGTAGTTTCATTGACCAGCCAGTAAAGTTGTACTCTAGTGGTATGAGAGCAAGACTGGGGTTTGCCATTTCTGTTCACATTGCTTCCGATTTTTTGATTGTTGATGAAGCGTTGTCAGTTGGTGATCAAACTTTTGTTGAGAAATGTGAGAAGAAGATCTTTGAATTTAAGAAAATGGGGAAGACCATTTTCTTCATCAGTCATTCAAGCCCTCAAATAAAGGCAATCTGTGATCGTACCTTGTGGATTCACTACGGAAAACTAGAAATGTTTGGTGATACCAAGAAAGTTCTTATCCAGTATGCAAAATATATTAAATGGTACCGAGATTTAAGCGATGCTGAAAAAAGTTCACATGTAGATGCCATGCAAAACTCACGTCGTGTTGGTTCGGTGATAGCTGTCCAAAAAAACGAACTTGAAGTAGAAGAAATCGCAAGAAAAAAAGTCGAGAAGCGTAGCACTTATTTTTGGATAGCGCTTACAATCGTTGCAATCATCAGTTGTCTGATCCCACTCTATTATAGTACCGCTTCAGCTCTATAGTACTTTCTCAGTGGATTCCTAATCGAGATTTTCGAATGAATTCTTGTGGTCTAGCTCGGATTTCCATTACTTTAATGCATTCAACAAAGCTCCCCGTCCAAAAAAATTTGAACGGAGAGCGATTTTTATATTATTTATACCCTACGCAACGGTAGTTATTGGAATGTGATCCTAATTGTCGTTAGCAATGCAACTTTTCCTATTCTGCAGAACCAAAATTCTCTTGACTCTCATTAGTAAAGTTCCCTAGTTTAAATTCAGTGAGACAATCAATGGTTCTTCCACTTAAATTGACTTCAATCACTGTTGCTTCTTGTTTCGTTTCCATTTTCGGGAATACCCAGCCTTGAATGTATGGTGAGGTTTGACCTCTGACAGAATTTAAACTAACGATTGAACTTGATTTGAATTCAATCTCCATAACTTTTATATTATTTCTGAATAGCTCAGCAACTTGCCCTTTAATTCTTGCTTCTATGTCAGGTGCAAGATGCCATAAAAGTTGATATTCATGTTGCCGTCTAGATTCTATTTTGTCATACGCAGTGACAAGTTTGTCCTGCTTCCTAAATTGAACTGTTCTCTCATGACTTACGCCTTTATATCTTTCGTTTACACCAGTAACCATTGGTGCGTCCTCTGAAACATCGCACTCAGAGATAAACACCTTTCCGATTTTCCGGTCCGTTCTTTGCAAACCAGATCCATCAACTATCAACGAATTATGAGCAAAGGAAGAATAGGCGTATTTTGTGAAAGGGTCATCGTAGTTATAACCATTTGCACCTGCTTCAGTGATGATTTCACCATTTGAATAGATACTCAGATTTAAATCATCGCAATGTTTGTGAAATGCAACGTGATAAGCTGCAGCAAAATGTACATAGGTCGCCTTGTCTTTAAGAGCCCAATCATCACGAAATATTGCATATCCTGAATTCTTAAAGATAACATTATTTTCTTTTGGTTGCGTTCCTAGTTCACCAATACTTATGACATACTGAGCCTCTGGACTTTTGTAAATCCCAGCTTTTACTCTATTTGGCTCGGTATCACTGATAGGCGGGAAGTGACCATCTGGTCTTACAACATGTACAAAGTATTTCTCTGAATTCTTCAATAGATTGGAAAAATATTCACACTTTTCCGGATCAAACTGCTGGAGCAATTTGACCAGCTTGGTGATATTAGTCGAAATAATTAAATGATAGGCGGGTGAATGTTCCTTGTGAATTCCTTCGTCAGTAAATATTAGTGTAAAATAGTCTACTATTCTTTGGATAGAAATACTTCTATACTTTTGACCATTCTTAATTGTACTTTGAAAGTATAATGAATATGTAAGGAGCGCAATATCTTGAAACATTCCGTGATTAGTGCCTGTAGAATGAAATTTCTGATTCGCTAGTAGACGGGCCAATTTCTCCATTTCCATTTCAAGAAACTCGCTGTCCATTTCAGAAATAGTTCCTTTACTGAGAATGTAAAGTCTCAACCAATACTTTAATCGGAGTGCGGTCGTCTCATCATGATATGCCATAGTATCCGCATCTTTTTCATACGAAAACTTTGATACCCAATCACGTATTATTTCAAGACCCTTCGCAAGATATCTTTCGTCTCTTGTTTCGCGAAATCCCTCAGCTAAACATCCCAAAAATGTATGTCCATAGAGAAGCCTTTCGAACCTCCTAGATGTTTCTGCTCTCCAGTTAATGTCTGAATCATATTTCACAACTCCGAATGGGGGTATACTAAATGAGTTTTCATTTAAAATCAGGTTTGCAGACTTTAAATAGTCTCTGTTTCTACAACTAGGAATCATATTCAATATGGCATTTACTTTTTCTAAAGTAAGATGCGCTGGTATTTCCAATACTTTGTTCAACATGCCCCATCCCTTCATCGATTCAATCAATACAAACTCATAACTTAAGAGCTCATCATTCTGTCCGCATTTTGAGGCGGATAGACTTACATTTTGAGCTGCGATTACTAGTTGATTTTTGTTTGTAAGTTCCCGAAATTGATATACTCAACTTCATCAGTATAACTTGTGAAAATACAGTTTTTGGTGTCGAAAACGATTGGTTTTGCCATCACTAATGCATATTTTCCATAATCAACATTTTTGAATTCATCATGATCCGTCAGAACTAGAATCATATGCGCCTGATCAACAGCATCCATTTCCTCTGTCACTATATCAGAATCTACATGCGGATCATAAATGGCTACATTAAATCCCTCCGTCTTTAGAAGGTCAATGATTTCCATTGCAGGACTCTCTCTCATATCATCCACATTGCCTTTATAAGTAACTCCAAAGACTGCTATCTTTGCATTGATCACATCTTTAAGAATTTTCTTAACGCTGTCAACAACGTAGTGTGGCATTGAAACATTTATCTCTCTCGCAAGGTTAATAATCTTTGCATTTTCTGGTGATGCCGCAACGATAAAGTATGGATCCACTGCAAGGCAATGTCCTCCCACTCCTGGTCCCGGTTGATGAATATTCACGCGTGGATGTTTATTTGCCATTTCGATGACATCAAGAACATTGATCTCAAGCGAGTTACATACCTTTGTTAACTCATTTGCCAAAGCAATATTCACATCACGAAATGTGTTCTCCATTAATTTCGACATTTCTGCTGTTTTCGCATCAGTCTTAATGATCTCGCCCTTCACGAACAGTCCATATACCTTTGCGCCCGCTTCGGAGCATGCTGGCGTTATTCCCCCAACAATCCTATTATTGTAGATCAATTCATGAAGTATTTGACCAGGTAATACTCTCTCAGGACAATGTACCAAGAAAACATCCTTACCAACTTCAAATCCTGCTGATTCAACCAAAGGCTTCACATGGTCATCCATGCTTCTGGGAGCAATGGTAGATTCCACTATGATAACATTTCCCTTTTCTATTAAAGGAAGAATAGCTTTTGTTGCGGCTAATACTGCCCCCAAATCACAAGATTTGTACTGATCATTCTTGTTAGGAGTGGGAACAGCTATAATAAATGCATCGGCTGGTTCAGGTGTTATAGAGGCACGAAATAGCCCTCTATCAACAACGTTTTTGACAACCTCTCCCAAACCAGGCTCTTCAATGTGGATTTCTCCTCTATTTAACTTTTCAATTATTGCTGAATGCAAATCGACTCCAACAACCTCAGCCCCATGGCTGGCGAACATTGCCGATGTTGGTAATCCAATGTAACCAAGCCCTACTGTACAGATTTTCATAAAAAAGCTCCTTTATACTCAGAAATTCAATACTTTTCAAGGTTCATTTGAAAATACTATCATATTTCTACAATTTAATAAATCCCCCCAGTAATGATTCCCTTTGTTAAGGCAACATTTTCAGTTCCGGTCATCGCCCCTTAAAGAAAGATACTCGTTTAACCCTGCCGTTTTCCCATACAAAGTCACGAAATATTTGATAACTTTTTTCCAGATCGCTTGGTTTAGTACGGTTTAACTGTTGACTTTCTACAGCAAAAATACTTTGCACACATCCCTTTGAATCCAGTGTATCAATAAACCAAACACATAAATAGAATAGATGCAGAACATTATTGGTAAATATGCTGCGAGTCCTTTACAATTCAGATTTCGTACTTTAAAATTAAGAGAATATTGTTAATTTTACTATTTGGAAAATTCATTAACTAGGACGGATTTTTATAATTAGGTAACTTCGAGAGTGATAGTTTATTAACACAAACTCCTGAATCCGAATTATTTTCAAATAATATTTTTTTAGTAGAAATATCCGATTGAGATGCAGTTATTTGTACGTTGACTTTTAAGGACATGCGGTAGGTATTTAATACAAGTCTTCATAACGGCTTTAGATTTGATCAGCACCGACTCTAGAAGAGTGAACTTTCTCAAAAAACTGTGAAACGGGAGGAATTGGATGTCTGGGATTAAGGTTTGTATGTTTGTTTGGAATCACTTCACAAATGATGCGAGGGTAATGAGAGAATGCACTGCGCTTGCAGATGCTGGCTACTTGGTTAATCTTGTTGCGATTTATGATCCCAAAATTGAGGGATTGAAGAAAAAAGAAACCATTCAAGATGGTTTTACAGTTGTTCGAGTGAGCAATCAGGTGTGGCTGATTACAATACTAGCTAAGCTGATGCGTGTTGCTAGAAAGAGTATATTTTCGGCGGCTTTTTTTGTCTTAATGCTCGGTTTGTTTGTATGGTTATTCCCGTTGATTGCCCTTTTTGTAATAGCTTTTACCTGCCTTCTAATGGTGCGAAAGGTTCGTGTCTTACTGACAAGGGGAAAAGTATTTCTTGGTATGGTTTGGCAGGGAACAAGAAAAAGGTATGATATTTACCATTCAAATGACTTAAATACTGTGCCACAGGGAATCCTTTCTGCAAAAATTTTTCATAGAAGTAAATTGATATACGATTCTCATGAGGTTCAGACAGGTAGGACTGGCTATGATAGCAGTATCTATGGTTGGATGGAGCGGAAATATCTCCGCTTTGTTGATACATTGATTCATGAAAACCATACCAGAGCCAAACATATAGAAGAACTTTATGGCATTTATCCTAAAGTCGTTCACAATTATCCATTTAAAGAAGTGGATAAAGGAGACGAGCGAGTCGAATTAGCTGAGTTGTTAGGCATTGAAGCAACCACCCCTATTTTACTTTACCAGGGCGGGATTCAAATCGGCCGAGGTTTAGATAAATTGATAGAAGCAATCCCCTCCATTAACAAGGGAGTTCTCGTATTCATAGGTGATGGAAGGATTAAACCAAGTCTGGAAAAGATGGTGCAGGAGAACGGCTTGGAGAGTCGTGTGAAATTTCTGCCAAAGGTTCCCGCTCAAGACTTGTTTAAGTACACTAGAAATGCTTTCTTAGGATTTCAAGTTTTAAACAATGTTTGCTTTAATCACTATTCCGCTTCATCAAACAAATTATTTGAATACATTATGTGTTCAGTACCTGTTATAGCTTGTAGTTTTCCTGAAATTCAAAAAGTAGTTGAGGGTGAGGAAGTTGGGATTTGTGTCGATTCACATGATCCGATTTCAATTGCTAATGGTGTGAACTACTTGTTGGAGCACCCTAATGAATACATGAAGATGAAAGAAAATTGCCTAATAGCAAGAGAAAAATATAATTGGTCGAATGAGAAAGACATTTTTTTGAAGATAGTTCAGGAAACACTTTAGTTTATTTTTGTGAGGAGCTCTGTCTATGCACAAGACGACAATCGAAAAGGAAAAAGAACTCGATCATTTTGAACCAGCTCAATGGGTTTATGAACAAACTGTTGGTGAAACTGTATTGACTATTGGAATGGAGCAGGTAAATTATTCGGTTTTTCTAGAAGGAGAAACAAAGAAATTGACCTGCTTGTTTGGATGTTATGAAGCTTTCAGCAAGGCACAAAGATTGCTAGCAAAAGAGCCAAGTCAGTTGAAAACCAGTGTTGAATTGTCTCAAAATGATTTATTGGTTCATAAGTTTTACGACCAAACGTTTCAGACAATTATTTTTTCTGACATACTTGAGCATGTTCCTGAGCCAGAAAAATATATAGCTGCAGCATTGAAACTTCTGAATGATACTGGCAGAATCGTAATCATTGTTCCGTATGGAAGAACTGAAAATTGCGTTAATGAATTTTATTTTACAGAATTACAATCACTTGTTGAGAGCTTGAGCATTATTAACATGAAATTTATTTATACTTCAATAGGTATTGTTTGTGAAAGAAAAGTCATCGATGAAATTGGTCTGCCTTACTACAGTGAGCTAGCTGAAGATTTAGAACTTGTATTCTCTCGAAAAGAAACTGACTACTTAAATGAAATTAGAGTTTGGAAATCTAAGCTGATAGAACAAAAAGAAGCGACTATTAAATTACTTGAGCAACAAGTTAAACGATCGGAAATAGACATGGAGATTCTCAATGACTTTCATGTCCAAACATTAGAAAAACAACAGAATCTTCATGAATTAACTGTTTTGAAGAAAAAATATCAATCATTAAGCACTTCGAAACTCGGAAGAGTGACACTGTATATGTGGAAACTGAGGAAGAAAATTAAACGGGTGAGCAAATGAATTCAACTAATGAGCAATTAGAAAGAATCTTTCGTTATAAGAATGACTTTAACCGGCAAAATGTGGTTGATGAGGCTTGCCTAGCATTTGAGAAAGAGTCTCTTGAACAGTTGAGAAATGGCCTCGCAGCAGATGAAGTTTGTAATTATTTGTCGCTAGAGCTCGATAAACTGTCTTACATTGACCAATTTCAAAACCAGATGAGCAGTGAGGAATATTTGTCGAATCGTGATCTGCATGCCGAATCAGATTTTTTTGAAGGCATAGAAGATTTGCTAAAGAAAATTCCAGATAGTAATGGTAGTAAATATTATTCTCGTTTTGATGTGAATATTGGTATTGTTGCGGACGAATTCCTTTACAGATCACTTGAAGGCGCAGCTAACTTAATATATATAACAGCTGACAATTACAAAGAGTATATTGATAAACTAGATGTATTTATTGTTGTTACTACTTGGAAAGGTCTTGACAAAGAGTGGACGGGGCTTGGTAATCCAAATCGTTTGGATATGCGCAAACTTTTGAAGAAGATTATTGACACTTACAAAAGTAAGGATATCAAAGTTGTCTTTTACTCAAAAGAAGATCCTGTTAACTATGATATTTTCATAGAAATCGCAAAACTATGCGACTATGTTTTCACAACTGCGATAGAAGTTGTTCCGCAGTATAAGCTTGATTGCCAAACGGAAAAGGTTAGTGTATTACCATTTGGGATAGAGCCTTGCTATCATAATCCGATTGGTATGAGAGTATTTAAAAAGAAAAATGAAGTCCTATTTGCCGGATCCTGCTATAAAAAATATCCACATCGCACACTTGATATGGAAATTATTTTCGATGGGGTGCTTGCTGCAGGGTGTTCCTTGAAAATCCTTGATCGGAATTATCAACTAAGAGATGAGCGGTACTTCTTCCCAGCTAAGTATATACCCTTTCTCTCTCCAGCTGTTAATCATGCTGATCTACAGAAGCTACACAAGCTTTATGATTGGGCGATCAACTTTAACTCAGTCAAGAATAGTAGCTCAATGATGGCAAATCGCGTCTATGAATTACAGGCGCTGGGGAATATCGTGCTATCCAACGATAGTGTTGCCATCAAGAAAATCTTTCCTAACGTGTTCATTATTAATAAACAATCTCAAGCTATGGAGATTCTTGCGGATTTTTCTGAGGATTCGATTTACCAACATCAGCTTTATGGAATTAGAAGGATGATGAATTCCGAAACTTCCTTTCATAGAATGCATCAATTATTGAATTTCATTGGCATACCAGTTCAACCAGTTAGCAGAAAAGTTTGTGTGGTCATCAATCATTTGAATGATAGTTGCCAAAAGATGTTTGATCAACAGGTTTATCCAGAGAAAGAGTTGATATTGCTAAAGGATTTTTCTGAGGAGATCAAAGCTCAATTTGACTTAGTAGCTTTTTTTGATGAAAACAGTCACTACGGTGAACATTACCTGGAAGATATGATCAATGCTTTTAAATATACCAACTCAGACTATGTAACAAAGTCAGCCTATTTCAAAAGTGATAATTTAGTTGAGGGAACTGAACACAACTATGTGGAGATGATTGGCTCAAAGTATAGAACTGTGTTTTGGAGTGCTAGTTTTTCATGTGAGGAATTAGCAAACATAAGGAATGAAACAATTTGCATGAACGGGTACAGCATTGATCATTTTGAATATTCAGAATGAGAAATAAATTGTTAGCAGGGTTTTTATTTAATGACAGAACAGTTAAGAAAGCGAGAGGAAAACATGAATGCAACATCAATAACTACTGTAATTCGTGTAAATGATCAGACAGGGTTAGTGGATTCTTTAAGTAGTTTAATGAATGACGCAAGACCGAACCCATTGCCCGAATTAAACCGGAGTTGCGAAGATTATTTGAAATGTGATCAGTTGCTCATTGTAAGTACTTCTCAAAATACACTATCCTTCGGGGACTTTCAGTTGATGGTTGAAGCTGGAATTAAGCATGGCTCGATTGTTATTATGCAGTTACCACAAGCATCGAATATTGGCATTTACCGAGAGGTAATGAATTTTGCAACTTCTGATTTTGTTCTCTTTATGGAGCAGGGTGACACTTTGTCAGATGATTTTTTAAAAATTGTGTATAACCAGATACGAACCAACGAAATTCAAAATCTTTTGGCTTGCTCAGTGAAGTACCTGCACCGTCCTGATTTGATTTTCCCTAACACAAATAAATTTAAATTTGATAGCCCATTTAAACAATTTAATTTAGCATTACAACCCTCAAAGATTCAAATGACTTTTAAAGGGGTGATTTTCAACACTAGCAAATTCAAAGAAGTACTGTCTAGTAACAGCAAACAAAAATTGGACGAAGTGCTTTTGTTAACATTGCTGCTTGAGAAAGAAGCTAACTATTGTGCAACGAATGAGGCTATCTATTTTGTTGGAGAAACAAAGTCATTTGAGGATAGCTTAGAATCTGAACAACGTGATCGCGAATGGATTGATGGTAAGTTAAACACTGTAGAGAATTTACTTGAAAAAGAGATGTCTTCTTACCGAAAGCATGTCATTGCTTTTTTACTAAATGAGATCATTCAATCAGCAAATTACACAAAGGATCACTATGGCGACTTTCCAGTCGAAGAATTTCAAACAAGATTTATGAAACTTATTGCTTTGGTTGATCAGGAAATTATCTTCTCACCATTTATAAACAGGAACTACCGCTACTGGCTTCTACAGGAAAAAGGAGTCAAATGTGATTGTCTGAACGATCGTCTGAACGGAAACCTATTAGTGTATTCAGGGGAAGAGGTGATTATGTCCCTCAAACAATATCAATTATTGGTTCATCATATCGAAGTAAGAAGTGGGTGTCTACATGTAATGGGGCACTTCACCAATTGTGCACAACTCCCGGTCGAAAAAATGTCCATCTCTTTGCTTAGTCAAAGTGGCAAAAGAAGCAATGGCAAAGTGTTTCATTATCCCAAAGGAGATAAAGCTTGCTTTGGCAAGAGTATTTACCAATCCTTTGCAGTTGAGATTGTTGCGCCTTTGGTTGATGTAGAAGAGCATGAATTCTCATTTCAATTTCGGTTTAACAATATCTCAATGGAAGTAGATGTTCGTTTTCTTTTTAAATCTGGCTTGTATCATTATGATCAAATGTATGCTTACCATAGAGAATGGCTGATATCGAAAGTAGGAAGCAGTTGTTTGAAAATTGTTCCCTATACAAAAGAGGCTATCCTAGCATTGGAATCCAAACTCGTGACGGAGTTGGCGAGTCAATCTCAAGCAGATGTTGCAGAACACCTGCATCTAAGAAAAAAATTTATTGATCGGATCCCACAACATTTTGATAAGCGAATTTGGGTATTCCTTGATCGAGGTTCTAGAGCAGACGATAACGCTGAACACCTTTTTAAATACTGCATGCAACAGCAGGATGGAATTGAAAAATACTATTGTATTGATAAAGAATGTCCTGACTATTCAAGATTGAAAGATGAGTTTGGAGATAGGATTGTTGCATACCTTTCGGATGAATTCTTCTTTCTATGGTTTAGTTCCGAACGTATCATAACGTCTCACCTACACTTAACCAAAGCTTTCTGTGAAAAGTTTAAAATTTTTAATGGCTTCTTTACAACTAGACAAACGATGATTCAGCATGGAATTATTCTATATTCACTACCTGTCCTCTATGACCAAATCGCACATAATTTTGCAATGTTTACAGCTTCAACGATTGGTGAGTACGATCATATTTTGAATGATTCGGTTACATTCAATAAAGATGTGTTGAAACTTACAGGGCTAGCTAGATTTGATAATTTAGTTTCTGCACCAAAAAAACAGATCCTAGTTTCTTTCACTTGGCGACAGTATCTTGTCACAAAAAAACAAGCAGATTGGTCAAGAAAGTATAATGCTAGCTTTAGGGAAACTAACTACTATCTCGGCATGAATCAGCTCTTTACTGATACTAGATTATCTAGGTATATGAAAGAGAAGGGTTATGTCTTTGCATTTAGACCACATCCAAACGTGTACCAGCAAATTGCTGATTTTGAAGAATCGGATACGCTCACAATCATTCCTGATGAAGTTTCCTATCAGACACTATATAAAGAAAGTGCATTAATGATTAGTGATTACTCTTCTGCTGTATTTGATTTTGCTTATTTAAACAAACCAATTATTTACTATCAATATGAACCAGTTCAAAAGGAAGAGGGCTATTTTCACTTCGAAGAGGATGGTTTTGGAGAGGTAGTCACTAAACATGAGGAAATGGTGGACTTGATCATCCAATATATCGATTCTGATTGTAGAATCAAGAATAAATTCAAAGACAGAATTGACCGCTTTTTCAATTGGAGAGATCGGAACAATTGCGCTCGAATTTATCATGAGATGATTGAATCAGATCCCCATAAGTTACTCTCTACTTCTGCCAACATCACGCCTTACAACTTGCATTTTAGTGGTCAACTCACTGTTAATAGTTCGATCAAATTCAGTGCTGATTATTATGGCGGTTCAGGTAATTGCACTTTTGCATGGGAAATATTTGACGAGTGTAACACACGGGTATTGCTAAGAAAGTATGCTAGTGAAAATCAATTTTTCTGGATTCCTAGTGCTCCAGGGAAATACAGGGTGAAAGTGTATGCGAAAGATGAATCGGGAGACAAGTCTTCCAGATATTTCGATGAATATTTGAACATAAGTAATTAAATACATTTAAAACTGTTAACGGATAGTCTTCTGTTTTAGATAAAGATATATAAAAAACTGAACACACATTTTTATCTTCAAAACAAGCAAAATCAAGTTCGGATTGTAATTTTGAGCGGATTAAGATATACTTTCCGAAGGCAAGTTTGATTTTTCTGAATAAATTGATAATTAGTTTTATGCCAGCGGGGAAGAATCGGTATTTTTGGTAAAAAGGGGAGTAAACATGAATTTTATCTCACGAGTTTTAAAAAAAAATGAACACCATGAAAAACATGAAATTGCCATCACGATTAATAAAAAGTATGATGACGACAGTATTATACAATGCGAAACAGCAATATTTACTGACTTGAAAATTGCAATCCACTATTTACCTTGGTTTGCTGAGAAAAATGTAATTCTTATACTAAATAGCTGTACAGATTCAAAAAAATTAGAACTCCTTGTTCGTCATATGCATAAAGGGAAAATTATTAGCGATCTTCAAGTAGTGAAAGATATATTAGAAAAATACAATATAGAAGCTGGCGAAGATTTTGATAAGAAGAGTCACCCTTTCAAACTGAAATTAAGAATGGATATAGTTGCAAGTGGTTTTATCTATATGCTTTCGGATTTTAATTTTAATATGAATTCCCTTGTTATTGAAGGCGGATATATCGATCAGAAAAACTTCACAATACACCCAAACAAGGGTGCTCAATTAAAGGATATACGTGTTTTTTATAGAGGCTATGAAGCAAAGTACATTGGTTTGAATGATGAAGGTACCGACCTTTACAATGTAGACGATGTGTATATATTTATTAATGAACCATCAAAAGGCGGAATTATATCCTGGATAAAAAATCACATATTACATTTGAGATTAAGTTCTAGACAATATAACATATTCTTAGTATACGAAACAGCAGAACAACTTTTAGATGATCAAAAATATGATTGTAATGAGTTAGATTGTGATGGGATCTATACTTTAGAGCAGTTAAATGTAGAAAATTTCAAGGGAAAGTTGTTACTTTTCACACAACTATGGATTGCTAGTGTATGTAAATCACTTTTTAAAGATAATAATGTGATAATTCAGTACCATAGAAACATAAATATGATCAGTGAAAATAATATTACTACTTTAAAGACACTAAGTAAACTAATAGAATGTGGATATATTGAATTGTTAGAACCACAAGAAAATATAGATGAATTATTCTCAAATGACAAGATTTTCAGAGAATTTAAAAACTATATTCCTCGTTCAAATTATTGTATTAAAGAAAATGTGGTTTCTGAGATAAAAAAGGTTGCGTATGTTGGTCGTTTAACAGACAGTGATAATGCTAAAAATATGGAAGGTTTAAAACGAATAATAAATAGTTGTGACGATATCACATTTTTTATTTATGGTTCAGGGAATGCTGAGGATGATTTTAAAAAAATCAAAAATGTTCAATTTAAAGGTTATGAATACAATAAAGACTTAATATATAGTGACATAGATTTACTAATATTACCTTCGATTCAAGAAGCATTTCCACTTGTTATTTTGGAAGCAGCATCATATGGAGTTAAATCATTAACCTATAATAATTCAAGTATGGTTCAGAAACATATAACAAATGAAATGGGCACTGTTATTGAGTTAAACAATGAGGAAAAATTCATTGATTGTTTGAAGAATTATAATGAATATGATAAAAATGAGGTTCAAAAATATTTTGATGAGAATTTCGCAATTGAAAACTTGCCCCAGTTGAGTAATCTTGTCTTAAAAAGGAATGTAACCCCTTTTAAAGCTAGAGGATTTGTTTATATGGAGAAAACGGACAAAAACTATATTGAATTGAGAATATTCATTTTGGGATATATTAAACTTGTTGGTGAGATAATGATCAATTCAACATTTGATTATGAAGTGAAACACAATAAGGATTATGAATACTATTCAAATAAATCAATGTATTATCCTGAAAATTTTATAACAATTACAATTAAGAAAACGGAAATCAAAACATATGATTTTTTGGAAATTATATGTATGGGGCAAAAATTAAGCTTTACTTTAGTAAGAAACGCAGCTAGATCTTTTGAAATAGATGATGTATATACACTTAATGTCGAATCTACTTGTTTTGAGATTGTTGAGACAGACTGCAAAGATTTTAAAGATATTGTTAGAAAATATAAACCGAGAGAATTTACGTATTTGTTTCAAGATCGCATTTTCAAGGGTGATGATAACGCTGAACATTTATACAAATATTTTATGAAGTTGGGTTATACTAATATTTATTACACAATAGATGAGGGCAGCCCTGATTTTTATCGTCTTTTAAGCGAAGGATTTAAGTTGATTAAACCAGACTCTAAAATTCATTACTTACTACTATTAAAGTCAGAAGCTATTTTAAGTTCCCATTTAAAAAAGGATATTTTATTTCAAAGTCTGTCAAATGAATTATTATTTCAGAGAACCTCAAAAGTTGTATTTTTACAGCATGGTGTGATATTTTCTAAATCTGATTATAAATTTTTTCTTAATTCCCTTGTAAATCCCTGTGATTTGATGGTTGTATCAAATAAGCTCGAGCTTAAGTTAGTTGAAGAGATTTCAAATTATGATAATATTAAGATTACTGGACTTGCTCGATATGATAACCTCTATTATAACAAGGATATTTTATCAAATCGCATTCTATATTTTCCTACCTGGAATAGGAATCTAAACAGTGAGATCTTTATGCAAACTGCATATTACAAGGGTATTATGAGTCTGTTAGAACACGAGGGACTTAACAAGATTTTACTAGAGAATAATTTAATCCTGGATTTAGTTTTGCATCCAGAAATAGAGAAATACAGTAGTGATTTTGTGATAAATTCAGAAAATATAAATAAGATTTCTAATACAAATATTCTATTTAGTGAACTCGTTTTATCACATATGTGCTTGATAACGGATGTTTCTTCTTTAAGATTTGATTTCCTTTTTCAAGAAAAACCAGTAATTAGTTATGTACCTTATGATGTTCATAGTCAAAATGACATACAGGATGTAGAAAGAATTGTATATGATGCAAGTACTCCTAGCGAAGTCTGCATGATATTGAATAATTTAAAGAAATCTAATTTCACACTAGACTCAGATAAACAGCAATTAGTTGATAATTTCATTACCAGAGATGGGGACAATTGCAAAAGAATTTTTGAGGAAATTATGCTTTTAAGAACTCAATGATCCACAGAAAGAAGAATTAGTTAATTTCGAATTATCAGCTATAACGAGGTGCTTTTGTACCTACAAACTTTTGACTGGAGGTTTTTATGAATATTTTAGTTACAGGCGGTTATGGCTACATCGGGAGTCATTTTATTAAAGATATTTTAAAGCTTGGTCACAAAATTGTTGTAGTCGATGATTTTTCAACTGGATTTCTTGAAGCACTTGGAGGGTATGATGTAGATTGCCAAATCTGTGATATTAGAAATAAAGAGTCATTGAGTCTTATATTTGCAAATAATAAGTTTGATATTGTTTATGACTTCGCTGCAAAATTGATCGCACCTGAAAGTGTTGTGAAACCTGAGTTATATTATGATGTAAATGTGCTTGGTCTGAAAAATGTCTTGGATTGTATGCTTGAGTATAATGTTAAAAAAATTGTGTTTTCTTCTACTGCAGCTGTACATGGGCTGCTTGATAAGAAAAACGAGTTAATAGTTGAAACCGATCCCACAGTCCCTGTCAATCCCTATGGTGAGTCTAAACTAGTCGGTGAAAAAATGATTGAATCGTATAGTAAAGCATATGGAATTGATTATATAATATTTAGGTATTTTAATGTTGTTGGTAGTGTTAAATATGGAGAACAATTGTCGAATATTTCATCGGTTGTTCCAAGTTTAATTAATTCTATAAATACAGGTGATTCATTTAAGGTATTTGGTCACGATTATCCGACGAGAGATGGAAGTTGTATTCGAGATTATATTCATATAGCGGATTTAGTATGTGCTCATACATTGGTTTGTGATCATGTTTGCGAGGAAAACAACGGAGTTTACAATCTTTCAATCGGAATGGGAACAACAGTATTTGAGTTGATCAAACAAACAAATGATGCTTTAAACATTGACATCAAATTCGAATTAGCCCAAAGAAGAGAAGGTGATCCAGTTATTTCAGCTGCGGATAATTCGAAATTCACTTCAAAATTCCCGTGGGATATTAAATATTGTGATATCGGTGAAATGGTTAAAGAAACATACACATCTTGGATGAAATATAATGAGGAAAGAGAAATTAGGATTACGTCCTCTTCCAAATAGGGTAGATTATTAGTGAAGCTTAATCACTGAATGAAAACATCATTCAGTGATTAAGCTGTTTTTGAGACCAGGAAAATCAAATGGGGTTAATTTATTATCTTGTGAAAATATTCTTTCTTTCGCGTTTGTAAAGTTCATAAATCCATAACTGACGCATTTCAAGATTTAACAACGTTTTTTTCAAAGGCATGCTCCTAAGGCCGAATTATCATGTCTAGATCCTTCTCAGTCAGTGTGTCTCGCTGATTCTCAGACTTTGACATTAATATCCTCCACTATCCCATACAATATCTGAATATTCTTTTCCCAGTGAAAATTCCCAAGTGCGAATTGGTGTCCATTATCACCTAATCGATCTCGCAAAGACTTATCACTTGCAAGCTTTTGAATTGTAATGCAAATTTCTGATACGCTTCTTTCCGTAAGTGCAATACCGCAGTTTGCTTTCTCAATTACCCTATTCGAGTTACCAGAAACATCAGCTACAATCGGCTTCCCCATACCCATATAATCAATTTCTTTTCCAGGGAGCACAGTCTCCAAGAATTCACTCTCGGCTAGACTGACAAATGCAATGTCTGCATGTGCAATTCTTCTTAAAGTGTCGCGCCTACTCATTGCAGTGGTGAATTTTACATTTGTTAGTTGCAGCTTAGCAAGCTTTTCTATAGTTTCGTTCTTTTTAAAACCATAACCGATAATTTCAAAAAATAATTCAGGTGAGTCCTTGAAATAGGTCATCACCTCTATTAGCTTTTCAATGTTTTGTGCCAATCCAATGTTTCCGGAATAAATAACTGTCACTTTTGGTGAGTCGATTTTGCTTTCCGATCTGTAACCAAACTCTTCATCTGTTAACGAATTTGGAATATAGAATACTTGTTTTTCCGAGATTTTTTTCGATAGAATTGTCGGCAAAAAGCCCTCACTATTTACAATTACCCTGTCTGATCGATTAATCAATATTGTTTCGATGCGTTTAGCAACATTTAGTACAAACCTATTAGAGAAAACTTTCGTGCCTCTTAAAGAATCCTCGGACAAGTCTCTAACATCAGTGATCAATTTCGCTTTAAACTTCCATTTAGCATACAATCCAACAACTGCAGAAAATAATGGTGGTATAGAAAGAAATATAATATCAAAATCAAAATCTTTTTTCATCCGAAACACTTTATAAAAAAATGAAAAGGAAACTTCTAAATAGAATAATAACCGTCTCCAAATGTTTGAAGTGTACTTTCTTGATCGCAGTTTTATTCGAATGATATCCTCTCCTGCAATATCTTCATCCCAAAATTCGGTTTTATTATACAGACTGCGGTTTGGATAACTAGGCTCACAGGTAAGCACTTTAACATCGTAACCTTGTTTATTAAGTAATTGATAGATATTCTTTTGTCTATTTGAAGCACTTCCGATTTCTGGGTAGAAATTAAACGAAATCATAAATATTTTTTTCAATTAATCCCCCTCATTCTCATGAATTACACTTGGCTTATAATAATGGACATTGTTACGCATTATTTTAACATATCTCGCTGTCACTTTCTATCGAATACAACACAAATTTGTATTTACACCTATGATTTTGTCAGCAATTTGTGCTTAAACTGACATTGATTGTTTTCACTTTGCTCTACTACTCTAAAACTTTCTAGGACTTTGTATTGTTTAGGCGAAAACATCTTGTATTTTACTAGTTTTTAAGATATTGTATGTTGGATACCTTCATTAATATAGAGAGTATAGGAGGAATAAATCTTGAAACTCAGGGTAATGACTGTTTTCGGAACAAGACCTGAAGCTATTAAAATGGCCCCTCTTGTAAAAGAATTAGAAAAAAACAGTGATACAATTGAATCGATTGTAACTGTCACAGGGCAACATCGAGAGATGTTAGATCAAGTCTTGAATATTTTTGATATTGTCCCAAATTATGATTTGGATATTATGAAAGAACGTCAATCACTAATTGAATTAACATCTCGATGTATAACGGGATTAGATGAAGTACTACAAAAGGTTAAACCCGATATAGTTCTAGTGCATGGTGATACTACTACTACATTTGTTGCGAGTCTAGCTGCTTTCTATAATGAAATACCGATTGGTCATGTCGAGGCGGGTTTAAGGACTTACGACATGTCCTCACCTTTCCCGGAGGAAGCCAATCGACAATTGACTGGTGTAATGGCTAACATTCATTTTGCTCCCACTCAACAATCAAAGGAAAATCTATTGTTAGAAAACAAAAATATAACGAATATTTTTGTGACTGGTAATACAGCCATTGATGCCCTGAAAACAACCGTCAGAAAAGACTACACTCATCCTATCATTGATCAATTGGGAAGTGATCGCCTAATCCTCATGACAGCACACCGTCGAGAGAATACTGGCACCCCAATGAAAAACATGTTTCGGGCAATCAAAAGACTAGTAGATAAGCATGAGGACGTTCAAGTTGTTTACCCAGTGCACTTAAATCCAGCTGTCAGAGAAATAGCTCATGATATTCTTGGTGAAGATCCTCGGATCAAGCTAATTGGACCTTTGGATGTTATTGACTTTCATAATATTGCTTCAAAAGCATACCTTATCCTAACGGATTCAGGTGGTGTTCAAGAAGAAGCACCTTCACTAGGAGTTCCCGTTCTTGTTCTGCGAAATACATCAGAACGACCTGAGGGTGTGAAAGCTGGCACGTTAAAGCTAGCTGGCACTGAAGAGGAAACAATCTTTAACCTAGCAGATGAACTTTTAACAAATAAAGCTGAATATGATAAAATGGCTAAAGCTTCAAATCCTTATGGGGACGGTCAAGCTTCAAAAAGAATCGTCGAAGCAATCCTATATCACACGGGCGTGCTTGAAAATAAACCCCAAGACATTGGTGAAGAAGTGTTATTAGGGTAGTACACAATTAAGGTGAAGTGAAAGTCGTATGACATTTGTTTCACCTTTTTAGTTCGTGCTATACTTTGCGAATCAGGAGATCAAACTGCTAGTTCCTGCTGCATCATTGGTTAGTTTATAATTGGTGGAATTGTTGATAGACTTCATTTCTCGGAAGATTGCGATCCTTCGCTACCTGTTTGATAGCTTCAGTTGGTTTCGACCCCATTTGAATAAAGTGATTCACATGATCCAGAACGGACAGGTCCTGCCACCAAGTGATTGAATTTTCCTCCAAATTCATGTTGCCTTCCACCACAATTACAAATTCACCACGCAATTCCGTCTCTACAACCCAATCTCTTACTTCAACCAACTGACCTCGGATATACTCTTCAAATTTCTTTGATATTTCGCGAGCAATTGCAACTTTCCGATCTCCCATAACTTCTAACATTTGCTGAATTGTATCCTTCAATCGATGTGGTGCTTCATAGAAAATCATTGTATTCTGTACTGCTTTCAGTTTCTCTAATTCCTGTAGCTTCTTTCCCTTATTTCGTTGTAGGAATCCATAGAAATAGAATGGCTGTGGGTCGAGCCCTGATGCCACTAATGCTGTGATGGCAGCATTCGCACCTGGTAGAGAAACGACTTTAATGCCATTGCTAATAGCAAGTATAGCAATTTCATAACCTGGATCCGAGATTGCTGGCATTCCAGCGTCACTTACTATGGCGACTTGGCTACCAGAGAGTAATCTTGCGAGAATTTCTTCTCCTGCTTTTTTGAAATTATGTTCATGGTAACTGAGTAGTGGGGTAGATATATTGAAATGATTGCAAAGCTTTTTTGTATTACGCGTATCTTCTGCAGCGATAAGATTTACCTCTTGCAGGATACGTACTGCACGGAATGTCATATCTTCCAAATTCCCAATCGGTGTCGGTACTATATACAGCACTGCCTCTTGTTCATTATGATAACTCTTCTGTTGCTGCATGTAATATCTCCTGTCTTTGCACCATTTGATTAATGTAAGCTAATTTCTCTTTTCGCACTAACTGTTTAAATTTCGCCTCAGCGCTCATCGCCTCGCTCTTTGTTGCAAACGTTTCGTAATACATCAATGTTACGGGTCTCTTACTTCGTGTATATTTTGCACCTAGCCCTGTGTTATGCTTTTCGATCCGCTTCTTAAGGTCATTTGTATAGCCCGCATAAAGGCTTTTGTCACAGCATTCAAGAACATAGAAATAATGGCTAACCGTTTCCATTGATAATTTTGTCCATTTCAATTGTATATGTATTGTTATCTTGATAAACGATCAAGGGCTGCAAGGTTTTCAACCCAGGCTTTCCATCTTTAATGGCATCTATTAAGATCATATTAGCGTCTTTATTTGCTTTTGGATATACAAACTGCAGTCTTTTGGGTTCAAGCCGATGCTGACGCATAAGCAGCAGCAATTCGATAAGCCTAGCTGGCCGGTGTACCAAGCTCAACTTTCCACCTTGCTTCAAAAGTTGGCTGCTAACACGAATAACATCTTCAAGTGTACACTTCACTTCATGTCTAGCTATTGTGAAATGTTCGTTCATATTCTTTTCAGAAGCTGGTAGGTTTGAAAAATAGGGAGGATTACAGGTAACGACTTCATATTTTTCAAAACCAAGTAATGTACAAGCTTGGTTGAGATCGGCATGAATCATCCGAATCTGGCTAGTAAGCTGATTATAGGCAATACTCCTTGCTGCCATATCAAATAGCCTTTCTTGAATCTCCACACCAATAATATTTGCTTTTGTCCGCTTACTTAAAAAAAGCGGGATAGCACCATTACCCGCACACAGGTCAACAATATTTCCACTATGAAGCGGCAGGTAAGTGAAATTAGCAAGTAAGACCGCGTCCAGTGAAAAAGAAAATACCGATGGGCTTTGGATAATTTTTAACGACTCTCCCAATAAATGATCTAATCTTTCATCTTGTTTGAGAAAATGCATTTGTCTACTCCAAGTCAAAAAGCCTTTCCATTAATTCGGAAAAGACTTTGATTTTTTATTTAGAAAAGGTGTGCAAAACAAACAATCGTCTTTCCTGGGTCTTCCAAACTGGTCATTGCAAATATGAAATCCGTCATCATAGAGCTTTGCTAAATTTGTATATGCTGCGCTTTCTTCCAAGTTTAAAGCGGATATGTCTGTTGTGCTAATACTTTGTGGATTTTGATCCGAGAAAACCTGTTGCAGATGGTTGCGTAGGTTTGCATTCTCTGCTTGTAATTTATTGTTTTCTTCAATTAATGCCGATAGCTGTTCGCTAATAACCACAAGCTTTGAATGCATATTATCACTTTGTGCTTCTAATTGCTGAACTGCATCAAATAAGTCTTTTTTTTTCATAAAATACTCCTTAGTTGACTCTTAATGACGTGATTTCTTACTTGAAGGGCTGGTATGAACAAGTTCATCTAACGAGTATTCTACCACGCGTTCCTGCTCGGTTAGCGAGACTTGCATAATCCTCTCCAAAATATTGAGTCCAATTACTTCGCCGTATCCATCTGGAGTATTGATTTCGTCACCAATATCAGGCATCAATTCTTTCAAAATTTCATAGTCATCGTTTTCATATTTAAGGCAACACATCAAGCGACCGCAGATCCCTGAAATTTTTGTTGGGTTTAATGATAAGCTTTGATCCTTTGCCATTTTGATTGAAACAGGTTCAAAATCTCCAAGGAAAGTTGAACAACAAAGCATTCGACCACATGGTCCAATTCCACCAAGCATTTTCGCTTCATCACGAACACCAATCTGTCGAAGCTCAATGCGTGTTCGGAAAATGTTTGCTAAATCTTTCACAAGCTCACGGAAATCCACTCTACCTTCTGCTGTGAAATAGAATGCAAGCTTACTTTTGTCGAAAGCATATTCAACATCAACTAGATTCATTTCAAGCTTATGCTCAACTGTTTTCCTTGCGCAGGTTTCAAATGCTTCCTTAGCAAGTATTTTGTTTTCCTCAATACTTCGAAGATCCTTATGATTAGCGACACGTATTACCTTTTTCAGGGGTAATATAACATCCGCCTTATCAACTTCTTTAGTGGGCAGTACGGCATAACCAAGTTCAAGCCCACGGACTGTTTCAACAATCACTGCTTGATCTCTTTTTATTTGAAATTTATTTGGGTCAAAATAATAAATTTTGCCAACCTTCTTAAATCTAACACCGACTACTTCCATCAAGAATTATTCCTCCTGAAATTGTTAGTAACAATCTATTGCAATCTTATCACAAGTTGTTCAAGTAAAAGTTGTTGATTTGTATTTGCTTGAAGTTTGCTTTTCGCCTCAAGTATTCTTGTTAACTTCTCAGCCAGTTTCATTTCAGAGAATCCAAAGGCAATTTCATCATCAATTTCAAACCCTTTTAAAGCATTATTTTCATCATTTCCAAGTCGCTTTGCTAATAACCCCTTGAATAAGTACAACAAAATATCCAAACCCTGACTTGCTTGTTGCCGATCTTTAAAATGGCCAATCCAATCCTCTTGTATAACAATCATCGATGCAGTAGCAATTTCAGAATTCTTTATTTCAGATCCACCAGTCTTACGATTGGGGTGTAAGGTTTTAAATATTCTAACTACAATTCCTAAAGCTTCCGAAAACCATTCATCCTGACTCAACTGCCGAGCATCTTCAACACTATTTGTCATATTAGCCAACAGATTTGCTTTTGAAGAGGAAATACCTGTTTCAATTAGTTGATGAATAACCTCCGCTTTACTGAGTGGTCGAAACGAGACAACCTGACAGCGAGAAATAATTGTTGGCAGCAACTGATGAATGCTTGAAGTTAATAGAATTATATAGGTATTTTCAAATGGCTCCTCCAGATATTTGAGCAGGCTATTCGCTGCTGAAGCAGTCATTTTGTCAGCTTGATTGATGATATATAGTTTCTGACCCGATTCAATCGACTTCTTTTGAAATTCTTCTTGCAAAAACTTAATTTGTTCCTTCTTAATCGATTGCCCATCCGGCGAGATGCTATACACATTTGGGTGATTGTTCGATGAAATACGTTGACATTCCAAACAGCTACAATCCGCTTCACTAATATTGGATTGATTGCAGAAAATAAGCTGTGCCATTCGCAACGCCATCTCCTGCTTACCAGTACCTCGTTCGCCCTCAAAAAGATATGCGTGTCCAAGGCGATCTTTCCGCAAGCTATTTGTTATTAAAGTCCAAACCTCTGGCTGCAATGTTGCTATATTCATCGAATTTCTCACAATAATTACTTCCTAATTCTATAATGTTATCAACTACATACATTTTGACAAGTGCTCTTGTTAATCAACAACATTTAAAATTTGTAAAAGTGATCAACTGGTAGTACAAATACAGTTGCTCCGCCAACTCTTACCTCTATCGGAAAAGTGACAAATGCCTCTGAATTACCCATTGGTGAAATCGGAGAAACCAATTGATCCCTTGACTTACTATTATCCTTAATGAACGAAAGAAGCTCCTCTACTCGTTCTTCATCCGCACCAACCATGATAGTTGTGTTGCCTTCTTTCAGAAATCCGCCTGAAGTTGCCAACTTCGTTACTTGAAAGCGGTTTTCAATCAAAACAGTAATTAAATTAGCGCTATCACTATCGTGCACAATTGCGATGATCATCTTCATACTGTTCACTCTCCCTTTTGTTTGAAAAATTTTAAAATAAGCTGCAATGCATCTTCTAGTACTTTCTCGAACTCTTGATTCGCATTAACTACTTTAATGCGCTCAGGATATTTATTCACAAGTATTTGATAACCTTCAAACACTTTCTGATGAAACTCCAACTTTTCCAAATCAAGTCGATTGACCTCATCTGGCTTGCGGTTCTGACTAATCCTCGCTAGACCAATCTTTGGGTCAAGCATCAAGAAAAGTGACAAATCTGGCATTGTGCCCTGAATAGCAAACTGGTTAATTTGAAAAACCTCATCAATTCCCAAACCTCGCGCATGACCTTGGTAAGCTAATGAGCTATCAACAAATCGGTCGCAAAGAATATTGTTACCAGATTGCAGCGTTGGTAGGATCTTTTCTGTAAGGTGCTGTCTACGAGCTGCGGCATATAGCAACGCCTCAGTGTGTGCGTCCATCGCTGTATTCTTCGGATTTAATATGACATGTCGAATTTGTTCAGCAATATCAATCCCACCTGGTTCCCTTGTACGTTCAAACGAGTAACCCGCTTGCTGCAATCTTTCAGCCAATGCTGTTTGGATTGCCGTTTTCCCAGCACCATCAGGACCTTCGATGGTAATAAAAACGCCTATTTCCATTTTTGTAATCATCCTATTCATAATAGTTTGATTATATCATAAATCAATCATAATTTTCTGATAATCACGATATGACCATCATATTTTTTATCTAAAGTCAGATATTATAAACTTGTATTTGCTTTTCAGTTAGGCGTTCTCCGCCATGAAAATGCCAACCAGATTCGACGAGCTTTTCTAGTTCAGCAACAGTATTTGGTTGAATGATTTCTCCACGCAGAACTAATGGGACTCCTGGAGGATAAGGTGTTATTGTTTCTGATGAGATGCCTCCAATAGCTGATGTGAACGAGACAAACTTGCCTGCCAGTTTATCCATTTCAGAGAAAGATAACGCCAACTCAGACAATACTCGGGGACTTAGAGGAACGGTTACTGCTTCGCCTTTTGCTTTTTCGAGCGTTTCGCCATCTTGTCTTATTTGGTCAGTTGCTCGCTTTATACTCTCTATGATTTCTATAAAGGAAAACGGCTGCCCCCACTTCAACAAAGGTAGAATCATAAGAACTCGCTTTTCATCCGCTAATTCAGTAAATACTGCCTGTGCTTCAAGCAACTTCTGCAATTGAAACCCAGTTACTGACCGTGATTGAACAAGAATTTTCAAAGGGTCATTAGATTGAAAAGCAGTAATTTCTTCATTTTCATTTAGGTCAGTTACAAATCTATTGCTCTGATCGATTGTATAAGCGACATCCTCAGACGAGAAATCTGCAATATAAGCGCGAGCGCAATCCAGTGAGAGCATTAACAGATAGGAAGGGCTGCTTGACTGTAGCATTGTTAAATACAATTTGACACGAATAGGATCAATGTTCTGTTCCTTCACATGTAGAAATGATGCCATAGTCATAGCGGGTAGCGTTTTGTGTGCGGATTGGACAACAATATCTGCACCTGCTTCTACCGCTGAAATCGGGAACGGCTTACCGAGAACAAAATGGGCACCATGCGCCTCATCCACTAACACAACTATTCCCACAGAATGCGCAAACTCGATAATGGCGCGAATATCATACGTGAAACCTTCATAGTCAGGATAAGTAAGAATGACTGCTTTGATTCGTGGGAATTTGACCACAGCATCCATTATTATTGAAGTATCTATTTTAATATCTGTAAAATAAATAGGATTGGCATCCACTAAGGCAAGTCCGTTTGTAATTGATTTATGGCAATTTCGTTGCACCAAAACTTGGTCACCTCTTCCCAAAGTAGCAAGAATCATAGCTAGATTACCCACCGTCGATCCATTTACAAGGAAGAAACTCTGATCAGCACCGTAAGTCTCTGCCAGTAACCGCTCCGCCTCTAGAATCGCACCTGATGGTGCGTGTAAATCATCTAGACCAGTCACCTCCGTTAAGTCATAGGGCAGAATACTTGCAAATGCATTCGGAAGAAAGCCCTTCACAAGACCTTTATGACCAGGGACGTGCAAGGATATTGGATTTTTCTGAATATGTGACGTTGAAACCTCTTTTAAAGGAATCCGCATTTTCAAACCTCTACTTCTACTTCCATAATACTTTTCATTCCATTATAAAATATTAAACTAAATCTATGTAGAAATATAGAATAAGAATCCAAAAACTAAAGCCCCAGAGAAGATTCCCTCTCTGAAGCTTTAGTTTTGACAATTCGTATTTGCAAACAATTACTATACGCAAAATCATCTCACTCATTTCATTTTGAAGCTAATACACTCTAGCAACGAAGCTGCTTTTCAACTTTTGCACAAAATCTTGATAGGCAGGATCGATTGGATCAGTGTTAACTACTTGCCTCTCACACTGTTCACATAGAAATGTACCCTGTATGCTAATAAAGGATGTTGTGTCACACTCACAAATCGTACAGCAGACACTTTTCTCAAGTTGACTTTTCATAAGTACCCTCCTCTTTCACACATTATATCCACCTAGCTTTTATAATAAACATGTGGGGAATGTAACTACATACAAAAAAGTCTAGTTCCATGAACTAGACATTTTTTTCGCCTGGCAACGACCTACTCTCACAGGGGCGGAAGCCCCAACTACCATCGGCGCAGAAGAGCTTAACTTCCGTGTTCGGAAAGGGAACGGGTGTGACCTCTTCGCCATCATTACCAGACAATTATAGGTGAAAGAAATAATTCTTTCAAAACTGGATAAAAACAAGGCATGCGAATGTGTAAATGGTGACAAGCACCATATTTGGTTAAGTCCTCGATCGATTAGTATTCGTTAGCTCCATACTTCACAGCACTTCCACTCCGAACCTATCTACCTTGTCATCTTCAAGGGATCTTACTAGCTTACGCTATGGGAAATCTCATCTCGAGGGGGGCTTCATGCTTAGATGCTTTCAGCACTTATCCCTTCCGCACTTAGCTATCCAGCCATGCTCTTGGCAGAACAACTGGTACACCAGCGGTGCGTCCATCCCGGTCCTCTCGTACTAAGGACAGCTCCTCTCAAATTTCCTACGCCCACGACGGATAGGGACCGAACTGTCTCACGACGTTCTGAACCCAGCTCGCGT
>JAVBKB010000057.1:0-6705 GCA_031554275.1 Caryophanales bacterium
ACCACATTGTTAATAACCAATTAATTGTATAAAGTGGTCAGCATGAAATCAGAAGGTGGTAAGAAATGAAGAAATTTATAGTTCCATTAGCAATATTGATAGCTCTAATTGCAGGTGTCATTATTATCATGCAAATGAATAATGAAAATGCAGAAGAAAGTTCAAATAAGCCTATAGGGGAAGTTAATTCTCAAAAAGAAATCACATCTGAAAGTAATGTAGGTACAAGTGAAAACGAAAAACCTCCTGGTCCCAACAATGATTCAAGTGAAAATGTTGGGGGTCCTCCAGAAGATACCCAAGAACCAAGAGAGGAGCTTGTGATTATCGTACCAACTGAAACAATTCTTTGTACAAAGGATAATCCTAATCAAGCAGGTATTCTAGCGTACATTCAAAAGAATATTAATCCGAATATCAATGAAGAAACTTGCTATATAGAAAACCCGAATTGGGATTGGCAATCTCTGTATATGGATTTTCATGAGACAATTGGTGACTTTAGAACCAATAGCGTACTGAAAGTAGCTATTAAAGATGGGAACGTAACAAAAATTATTAACCATCTAAAAGAGTTTGATAAAGACATTGAACCACCAAAATTCAATGAAGAAAAGACTATCGAAAAGGCAAAAAAGCTTGCCATTGGGGGCAACTCAGATACAGTTGATGAACAAACAATTATTAAACAATACGATATTAAGGAAAAAAAGTTTTATATACATGTGAAAACGGTTTTCAAAGATTCAGAGGGTTTGTTCTATGCAACAGGGTTCGATTATGAAGTGGATTAGAAAGCATTCCTTTTAAAAGTCTTTGAGTATCAAAACAAATCTTTCAAAACATCACAATAAGGAATCGAAATAATGAAGAAATTTATAGTTCCGTTAACAATATTGGTATTGGTAGCTCTAATTACAGGCATCATTTTTATCATGCAAATGAAAACTGATCTTTCACAAGTAGGTTCAAAGAAGCCTGCAGAAGGGGTTAATTCTCAAAAAGAAATCACATCTGAAAGTAATGTAGGTACAAGTGAAAACGAAAAACCTCCTGAAACTAAAAATGATTCGAGTGAAAATGTTGGGGGCCCTCCAAAAGATAATCAAGAACCAAGAGAGGAGCTTGTGATTATCGTACCAAATGAAACAATTCTCTGTACGAAGGATAATCCTAATCAAGCAGGTATTCTAGCATACATTCAAAAGAATATTAATCCGAATATCAATGAAGAAACTTGCTATATAGAAAACCCGGATTGGGATGCACAAAACTTAATAATGGATATCTCGGAGCGGGTAGGTGACTTTAGAACCTTCAGTGGACTAGTTGTTAATATTAAAGCAGGTAAAGTGGTAAATATAATAAATCATTTGGAAAATTTAGAGAAGGATATTGAGGTTCCAGAATTCAATGAAGAAAAGACGATAGAAAAAGCGAAAAAGCTCGCTGTTGGTGGCAATCCAGATACAGTTGATGAACAAACAATCATTAAACAATACGATATTGATGAAAAAAAGTTTTATATCCATGTGAAAACAGTATTCAAAGATTCTGAAGGTCTGTTCTATGCAAAAGGATTTGATTATGAAGTGAAGTAGACCCATTAACTTGGCAACTGGCTGGGTTACCGAAAGTGGCAATAGGTACTACCATCATCCCAATGGTGCGATGGCAACTGGCTGGGTTACCGAAAGTGGCAATAGGCTACCTACATCCGAATGGTGTCATGGCAACAGGGTGGGTCAATATTGGAGGGGAAAAGTAATACAAGCAAGGGAGGCAAAAATATGAATAAAATTATAGTTCTGATAATCACTTTTTTATTGGTTATTGTAATTGTTTTCAGTGGCTATCAAATAATAAAGAATAAAAAGGCTAGAGACTCATATGACAAACCGGTTGTGATTGAAAAGACATTTGAAAATGCTTCAACGACCAATGAAGATGTCGAACAAATTGAAGGTACTGTTGAAGATACAACCAACAAACAAGATTTGGAACAAGATTTCCAAACACTTGTACCTGAAATAGACATAACATGTACAAAAGAAACCCCTAATTATTCGACAATTTTTGACTACATTCAAAAAAACATTGATACAGAAATAAATGAAGCCAGTTGTTATATTAAAGAACCGAATTGGGATGGACAATTTATTTATATGGATGTACATGAAAAGATCGGTGATTTTAGCACAAATAGTTTACTTACGATTTCAATAAGAGATGGAAAAATAAAAAAATTTATAAATCATCTAAAAGAATTTAATAAAGATATTGAAGTTCCAGAATTTGATGAGGAAAAGACAATTGAAAAAGCAAAGAACCTTGCAATTGGTGGAAGTAAAGATAAAGTTGATGAGCAAACAATCATTAAGCAATACGATATAGAGGCAAAGAAGTTTTATATTTATGTGAAAACGGTTTTCCAAGATTCAGAGGGATTATTCTACGGAACAGAATATGAATATGAAGTCAAGTAGAGATTGTGGTGGTAGTCTAAAAATCGGATAAGTTAAATAGATGAGTATTTTATTAACAAACCCAACCCTACTTTAATGGAAGTTGAAAGAATTCTAAAGACAAATTTTTTTGCATAATTTCCCGAACCATTACAGCAGGAATAGGTATAATAAGCCACTGCCAAGTAGTATCAGAGATGCTGAGGGAATGGAATTTGAAAATCAGGGTAGCGATGGTGCAAAATATCATCAAAAGCAAAACAGATGGTGGTGAAAATATCAAATTCGTTCATCATGATGGGAAAAGAGAAATTGTCTTTTATAGTACTGGAGTTGTAAACAATAGCGCCGAAGACGTAGGAACCTATAATTTTGGTAAAGCTGGTGTTAATCATAATGCTTTAGATGTGGCTCCGTATTTGTTATTTGGAAATAATACGTATGACTCAACTACACTTATACAACGTTTAAAATTAGCAGTTGATTAACAGGAGGATAGTTGTGAAGATTGGTATTTTAATACTTACAATAACAATGTTACTTTTCGGTTGTAGTCAAAACACTGTTTCTAATGCAAAATATGATCAATTCACAATCAAACACTCTTTAACAGTAGACTATACAGAGTCAGATTATGCTAAATCGACAGAGCTAATTGATGCGATCTAGAAAAATGATACAAAGCGAATTGATGAAATACTGGACAGTGAGCCAGAAATAAACTGTCCCAACATTGCTGAGAGAAAAGATGGCTACAACATAATCACCCCATTAGAAGTTGCCTGTGAAAATGGTGATTTAGAAACTGCCAAGATGTTAATAAAGAAAGGTGCATATGTAAAGCATATTGAAGGTGAAGAGTGTTCAAGTCACAGGTATTCTTCTCCATTAAGTTATTCTTTAAGAACGTATCATCCAAATGACTTCGAGATGGTGCAGTTACTCTTGCGAGAGGGTGCTACTCCAAATGACTATCAAAACAATGAAAATGAAGAGGCCCCAATTATACTAGCGTTAAAAATAGTAACAGCTGATGATGATCAGATTGCTTTAGCTGTATCAACAAAGATTTTCAAACTCTTGGAGAAAAATGGCGCAGATTTAGATGAAGAGAGGAAGTTTGGTTTCACTGGCGGCAACGTTCTCACCTATGCTGCTCTGGGAAATAATCTTGAACTTGTTAAATACCTAGTAGAAGAGAAAGACAAAGATGTAAACTGGGCAGATAAAACTGGAGGAACTCCATTAATGCTTTCGATGTTTACAGATAACGATCCAGTTGTAACAGAATATCTTTTGGAAAAAGGCGCAGACAAAACAATTGTAGACCAATTTGGCAAAACGGCAATGGATTATGCAGAGGAAAATGGAAACAATGAAGCCATTAAATTATTAAGATAGTGTTGGAAAAATGGATAAAGCGATTTTTAATATGGGTCCAAATAAAGATGTCATCGTCATTACTCTGTATATTTGGAGGGAAAAACGTGAAATTTGCTGTATTAATAATGGTAACTTCAATATTGCTTTTCGGTTGCAACCAAACAGTTTCAAATACAAAGTATGACCAATATACAATCAAACACTCACTAACCACAGATTATACAGAGTCGGATTATGAAAGATCGGCAGAGCTGATAGATGCGATCAGAGAGAATGATACAAATCAAATTGATAAAATATTAGATAGTAATCCTGAAATAAACTGCCCCAACATAGCTGAGAGAAAAAACGATTACAACATAATCACCCCATTAGAAGTTGCCTGTGAAAATGGTGATTTAGAAACGGTCAAAAAATTAATAAAGAAAGGTGCATATGTAAAGCATATTGAAGGTGAAGAGTGTTCTTTTGCGGGATATGCTTCCCCATTGAGTTTTGTATTATTTAAGTATCATTCAAATGACTATGAAATGGTAAAGTTACTATTGCAAGAAGGTGTCACACCTAATGACTATCTAAACAATGAAAATGAAGAGGTTTCAATTATATTGGCGCTACAGATGGTTACCACCGATCAAATTGATCCGAAGGCTTTAATTAATACAACAAAGATTTTCAAACTCTTGGAGAAAAATGGTGCAGATTTAGATGCAAAGTCGAAGTTTAGTTTTGGTGGTGGGAATGCTCTCATATATGCAGCAATGGGAAATAATTTAGAGCTAGTAAAATACCTAGTTGAAGAGAAAGACAAAGATGTGAACTGGCCAGATAATACTGGAGGAACACCATTAATGCTATCAGCGTTTACAGATGATTATCCAGTTGTAACAGAATATCTCTTGGAAAAAGGTGCAGACAAAACAATAGTTGATCAATTCGGCAAGACAGCAATGGATTATGCAGAGGAAGAAGGAACTAGGGAAGCCATTAAATTATTAAAATAGCGCTAGAAAAATGGATTAAGTGATTTTAATACTCTGTACAGTGGGAGGTAAAAATGAGATTTGCAGTCTTAATACTAACAATAACATCGCTGCTTTTCGGTTGTAGCCAAACTGTTTCAAAAACAAAGTACGACCAATATACAATCAAACACTCACTAACCACAGACTATACAGAGGCGGATTATGCTAAATCAACAGAGCTAATTGGTGCTATCAGAGATAATGATACAAAGCAAATTGATAGAATATTATCCAGCAACCCTGAAGTAAACTGCCCCAATAGTACAGAAATCACAGATAAATATGACGTTGTAACTCTTTTAGAAGTTGCTTGCCAAAAAGGGGATTTGGAAACAGTCAAGAAATTAATAAAGAAAGGTGCCTATGTAAAGTATATCGAGGGTCAGCATGAAATCAAAAGGTGGTAAGAAATGAAGAAATTTATATTTCTAATGGCAATATTGATAGCTTTAATTGCAGGTGTCATTATTATCATGCAAATGAATACTGATCAATCAGCAGTTAGCCCGAAGAAGCCCGCAAAAGCGGTCGATTCTCAAGAAGAAAGCACATCTGACAGTAGCGTAGGTCCTAGTGTACCTAACAATGATTCAAGTGAAAACGTTGGGAGTCCTCAAAAAGGTAACAAGGAACCAAGAATAGAAAAGGAGTTAGTGATTATAGTACCAACTGAGACTCTTCCATGCACAAAGGACAATCCAAATCAGGCTGGTATTCTAGCGTACATTCAAAAAAATATTAATCCAGAAATTAGTGAAGAAACATGCTTTATCGAAAATCCGGATTGGGATGAACAATTCCTATATATGGATTTTTTCGAAATAGTCGGTGAATTTAGAACTAATAGCATGCTGATAGTAGCAATAGAAGACGGAAAAGTAACAGAAATTATTAATCATCTAAAAGAGTTTGAAAAAAATATTGAGGTCCCGGAATTCAATGAAGAAAAGACGATTGAAAAAGCGAAAAAGCTCGCCACTGGAGGCAATCCAGATACAGTTGATGAACAAACAATCATTAAACGATACGACATTAAGGAAAAAAAGTTTTACATTGATGTGAAAACAGTTTTCAAAGATTCAGAGGGTCTGTTCTATGCAAAAGGGTTTGATTACGAATTGAAGTAGACCTATGACCTTGGCAACTCTCAAAGGGAATTCCTGAACGAAAAGGAATCATGGAAAATACAACATGAAATTTTGCTTCATTGTAAAATCAAATGCAACGGATAGCCATGACAATTCGTAAATGATTAAGTTACCAACACTAATCAGAACGAGGTTTATCACGGCCAGTTACAGTCTGCCACTAACACACGTACTTTTAAACATCTAACATCGATTGAGCGGGGAAAAATAGGTGCTCTAAGAAACTTCAGGAAATTGCCAATCCCATCAGTAAAAACAAAAGTTCCATTTCTAGAGAGTTGAAACGTGGGGCCATATTACAAATGAAGTCCAAATCGGTTACAACGATCAAGGTCAACTGGTTAAAGTGAAAAATGATGATTTTCTGATGCCACAACAAGAGGTAATGTTCTTCACAAGATATTATCCCGATTTAATAGCAAACAGCATTTCTGTGTCGATTTATGGACGGATTATATTAGATGAAACCAGGAGAGACGCATTCATACAAGAGGTGAAAAGTGCTAAAGAGAATGAGCAAAATCCTCTGGGTGAAAAAAATCCGCCTCATGCTCCATAAAAATATAGCTAGATCTATAAACCACATTGTTAATAACCAATTAATTGTATAAAGTGGTCAGCATGAAATCAGAAGGTGGTAAGAAATGAAGAAATTTATAGTTCCATTAGCAATATTGATAGCTC
>JAVBKB010000046.1:0-26218 GCA_031554275.1 Caryophanales bacterium
GAGCTATCAATATTGCTAATGGAACTATAAATTTCTTCATTTCTTACCACCTTCTGATTTCATGCTGACCACTTTATACAATTAATTGGTTATTAACAATGTGGTTTATAGATCTAGCTATATTTTTATGGAGCATGAGGCAGATTTTTTCACCCAGAGGATTTTTCTCGTTCTCTTTAGCACTTTTCACCTCTTGTTGTGGCATCAGAAAATCATCATTTTTCACTTTAACCCGTTGACCTTGATCGTTGTAACCGATGTACTGAATAACCCCTCACTGTCCCTGATAAATTTCCCTTGATATTTTCTCCAACCTCAACATCATATATTGTATAAGGGGTTTATTTCGTCTTCTCCAGTTTCAGAAATCCTTATGACTGTCCCTGAAAAAACATTTCCTGAAACACCAACTAATAACTCCATATTACTTGGATCGAAAGGATATTCTTCTTGTACAAAAGCAATACTTGGCACATTACTAGAGGATACTTTTTTTGAGTTAGCGTTAGATACACTTAAATAAACAATGCCTGCAACTAAAATTAAGACAATAAGTAATAAGTTTTTTTTTCGAAAATTTCATGTTGTATTTTCCTTTCAATAATTAAGATTTAAGTAAGCTTTATACATTTTCCCAACACTATTTTAATAATTTAATGGCTTCCCTAGTTCCATTTTCCTCTGCATAATCCATAGCTGTCTTACCAAATTGATCAACTATTGTTTTGTCAGCACCTTTTTCCAATAAATATTCTGTCACAACTGGATAATTATCTGTAAACACTGATAGCATTAATGGAGTTGTATCTTTATCATTCGGCCAGTTCAAATCTTTATCCTTTTCTTCTATTAAGTATTTCACAAGCTCTAGATTATTTCCCAATGAGGCGTATGTGAGAACATTCCCACTACCAAAACCATACTTCGACTTGGCGTTTAAATCTGCTCCTTTTTCCACAAATAGTTTAACAAGCTTTGTAGATGTCACTAAAGCATCTGGATCATCTTCCTTATTAACAACAAGTTTTATTGCCAAAATGATCGAGGCCTCTTCCTTTTCATTTTTTTGATAGTCGATTGGAGTGGCACCTTCTTGCAATAGTAACTGTATCGTTTCGAAGTCATTTGACTGATACTTAAGTAAAGCGAAACTTAGTGGAGAGGCATATCCTGCATATGAGCTGGCTTCGCCCTCAATATGTTTTACGTAAGCACCATTCTTTATTAGCTTCTTGACAGTTGCCAAATCCCCTTCTTCACAGGCAACTTCTAAAGGGGTTATTATGTCAAGTTCACCAGTCCTTTTTGGAGCGTTGGGACAGTTTACTTCAGGGTTGCTGGATAATATTTTATCAATTTGCTTTGTATCATTATCTCTGATAACATCAATTAGCTCTGTTGATTTAGCATAATCCGACTCTGTATAATCTGTGGTTAGTGAGTGCTCTATCGTGTATTGGTTATATTTTGTATTAGAAACAGTCTTTTGGCTACAACCAAAAAGCAGCATTGTTATTGTTAGTATGCAAAATCCAATTCTCATGTTAATCCTCCTTACTCCGCCTGCACTGCTAATCGTAGCCGTTGCATGAGTGTTGTTGTGTCATACAAAGAATTTCCTAAAAGCAAGTATGGCGCTACATCTAAATCATAGTGACTCACTCCACTATCTCCAAAATTGTAAGTTCCCACATCTTCATAGGTATTATTTACAACTTCATTACTATAAAAGACGATTTCTCTTCGCCCATCTTCATGAACGAATTTGACATTTTCCCCGCCCCATTGATTGTTCTGATGATATCTTGCTTTAAAACCTTCATACTTTATATAGCCTATTTTTTCAATATTATATAAACTACTAGGCAGTGGCTTATTATACCTATTCCTGCTGTAATGGTTCGGGAAATTATGCAAAAAATTTGTCTTTAGAATTCTTTCAACTTCCCTTTAACAGAAGGAGTAACTGGCTGAATATTTGCTGCCGAAAGCGTACCTAACCTAGTTTGTGATTGGTCAGATTTCTCTTTTGTTTTTGGAGTCTCTAAATCTAACGACATTTCCAATGGCTCACTCTCTAGTAAAGCACCCTTCTTTTGCGTTTGGCCAGTTTGCTCGGCCTCGGCATACACTTGCAAGATGGGACTTGTACTGATTACAAGTATCATCACGATGATCAATGTATAATAAAACTTCTTCATCCAATTCCTCTCCAATTCCTTTTTAGCCATGATTTTCTTATTTAAATTCTATTTCATCCAAATACCATCTGTCAATTTTTTATTTTTTTCGACATCTGTACCAATACGAATATTTGCAAAGTTCGAGCAAATAGCACTCTCTTCAACTTACATTTGTCTATTGGGCAAGCCTCTCATGCTTGAGGTTCGATTCGGCAGCTTGGCGTTCAGGGGTTCGGTGCTTGGAGTTCGATTCGGCAGCGGGGTGGCTCAGCGATTCGGCAATTCGGCAATTCGGCAATTCGGCAATTCGGCGGTTCGGCGGCTCGGCGGTTCGGCGGTTCGGCGGTTCGGCGGTTCGGCGGTTCGGCGGCTCAGCGGTTCGGCGATTCGGCGATTCGGCGGTTCGGCGGTTCGGTGGCTCGGCGATTCGGCGGTTCGGCGGCTCAGCGGTTCGGCGATTCGGCGATTCGGTGGTTCAGCGGTTCAGCAATTCAGCGGCTCGGCAATTCGGCGGCTCGGCGGTTCGAGCTGGTGCTAGGGTTTCCTCCCAAAAACCACATACCAAAAAGGTCAAACGCATCCGCATTTGACCTCACTCATTTTATATAACTATTTATCTCTTAGAAATTTTCGGGACTCAAGTATGGATTTTTCGCCATCAAATGCTGTCCCTCTACGAATCTCACAGTCCCTGATTTAGCACGCATTACCAATGAATGAGTGGTTGCAAAACGATTCTTAAACTGTACGCCTTTTAGCAACTCACCATCTGTAACCCCTGTTGCTGCAAAGATTGCATCATCGCCTCTAACGAGGTCTTCCATCAGCAATACTTTATTGCAGTCAAGTCCCATTTTCACACAACGAGCAAGTTGTTTCTCATCTTCTGGAAGTAGCTTTCCTTGGATCTCGCCACCCAAGCACTTAATGGCTACTGCTGCTAGCACGCCTTCAGGGGCACCACCAGAACCAAATAGAATATCTACACCAGTAAATTCAAAGTTTGTGTTAATTGCTGCTGCCACATCACCATCATTAATGAATTTAATACGAGCTCCTGCTTTACGGATCTCTTCAGTGATTGCATTGTGACGATCACGTTGTAGCAATGTCGCTACGATGTCACATACATCTTTATTCTTTGCTTTCGCAACTGCTTTCAAATTATCCAACACAGGTGCATTGATGTCTATCACGCCAACACATTCACGTCCTACAGCAATCTTGTCCATATACATATCAGGCGCATGCAAAAGGTTGCCACGATCGGCAATTGCTACAACTGTTAAAGCATTCCATCCACCTGATGCCACAATGTTTGTTCCTTCTAAAGGATCAACTGCGACATCAACCTCAGGTCCGTTTCCAGTCCCTAGCTTTTCCCCGATATAAAGCATTGGTGCTTCGTCCATTTCTCCTTCACCAATCACCACTACACCTTGCATTGGGATTGTATCAAAAACAGATCGCATAGCTGTTGTTGCTGCGTCATCTGCTTCGATTTTCTTCCCGCGACCCATCCATCTAGCTGATTTAAGTGCAGCTGCTTCGGTAACACGAACAAGTTCCATCGTTAAACTTCTTTCCATGATGTTGCTCCCCTTTTTAGGAAAAATTTTATCAAAATCAATGCATGCTTCGAGAAATCAGATGCTTTCTAGTTCATGAATTTCTTCTTCCGTCATCTTCTCTCTCCAGACATTAGCGCCAAGACCATTGAGCTTTTCAACGATATCGCTATAACCCCGATCAATATGTTCTATCCCTGTTATTTCTGTAAGACCCTCTGCCATAAGTCCCGCTACGACCAAAGCAGCACCTGCACGGAGGTCAGTTGTTTTGACCTTCGCTCCATGTAACTGAACTGGGCCTGATATAATTGCTGAACTGCCTTCTACCTTAATAGAAGCATTCATTCTTCTTAATTCATCAATATGCTTGAATCTAGCACCATAAATGGTTTCAGAGACAACTGCTGAACCATTTGCTTTTGTTAATAACGAAGTAAATGGCTGCTGCAAATCCGTTGCGAAGCCTGGATACACCAATGTTTTGATATCAACAGATTTCAAATCATAACATTTCGGGATAAAAATCTGATCATCGCTTGCTTCGATTTCAACACCCATTTCCCGCAACTTAGCGGTTAGTGACTCCAAGTGATGTGGAATCACATTATCAATAATGACACCTTCACCTGCTGCAACAGCAGCTATAATATAAGTGCCTGCTTCGATTCGATCAGGAATAATAGTATGACGGCAACCATGTAGCTGCTCTACACCTTCGATCCTAATGACATCAGTGCCAGCACCTTTAATCTTCGCACCCATATTGGTCAAAAGTGTTGCAACATCGATTATTTCCGGCTCCTTCGCAGCATTTTCAATGACTGTTCGGCCTTCCGCTAATACAGCTGCTAACATAATGTTAATGGTTGCCCCAACACTGACTACATCTAAGTAGATACGTGCACCAACTAGTTTGTCAGCACGCAGATGGATTGCACCTTGCTCATTAGTGACCACTGCTCCGAGCGCCTCGAATCCTTTGATATGTTGATCAATTGGACGAGGTCCCAAGTAGCAACCCCCTGGTAGTCCAATAGTAGCTTGTTTGAATTTCCCAAGCATGGCTCCCATCAGGTAATAGGAAGCGCGTAGCTTCTTGACTCGCCCACTTGGCAGTGGAACAGACATTAGGCGCGAAGGATCGACAATCATTTCATTATCTGTGAAAGTAACTGTTCCACCTAATTCTTCTAGCAAGTCCTTGAGAATGTCAACATCAGAAATGTTGGGTAGTCCTTCAATTGCTACAGGCGAATCCGCTAGAATCGTTGCAGGGATTAGTGCAACAGCACTATTCTTGGCCCCACTTATTTTCACTGTTCCCTTTAACGGTTTTCCGCCTTCAATTTTGAGTTTCTCCACGACGACAATCCTCTCAAGTGTGTTCTTAAAATACTTAATAACTAAAATATTTTATCACAAAAATATTTTTAATACTATACTGTGTTTAATACCACTTTTAGATAAATTTCTCAAGAGAAATTCCCAAAGTGATCCTGATTCCTGTTAATTCGAGAACGATCAGTTCTGAAATCTTTCAACTTGTGCGGCGAAAAATGTGCGAATAGTAGTTTGCTGCTGAGCTTGCTCAAAGATACTGTGCCGCTTCTCCATTTAAACAGGAATCAGGATAACTTTCCACTGTTGATACTACGATGGAATTTGTTTCGGGAATTCGCAGATTAAATCCCTAATGCCTATTATGAATTCTTTGCTGCATTCCAATCAGCTAGAAATTGGTCGATCCCTTGACTAGTTAGCTTATGATTTGGCAGTTGCTTGAAGATAGGATAAGGAATTGTGGCGACATGTGCCCCATGAATGGCAGCAGCAAACACATGCTCAGGTGTGCGGATACTGGCGGCTAGCACTTTTGTTGGTAGCTGGTGACGGTCAAAACAATGTGCAATTCCCTGCACTAGCTCTAATGCATTTTCACCAATATCTTCTAACCGCCCAATGAACGGGGATACATAAGTCGCTCCCGCTCTAGCTGCAAGAAGGGCTTGATTCGCGCTGAAAACCAATGTCACATTCGTTTCAATTCCCATTCTACTCAAGGCGGCGACTGCTTGCAGACCCTCTGCCGTCATCGGGATTTTCACCGTGATATTATTGGCAATCGCAGCAAGTTCTTTCCCTTCCCGAATCATCCCAGTAGCATCTAGGGCAATGACCTCAGCGCTCACAGAGCCATCTGTAATTATGGCTGTAATTTCACGCAGGCGCTGGTGAAAATCAACTTTTTCCTTCGCAACAAGTGTTGGGTTGGTCGTAACACCAGACAAAATGCCCCATGAATGTATTTCTGCAATCTCTTTTGTGTTCGCGGAATCAATAAAAAATTTCATTTGTTTTCATCCTTTACGCTCATTTTCATCACAAGCAATTGCAAGATCGCCTCATTAAGTAGTCAATCCCTATTCAATTTTATTCAAATAAATCCTACAATACTATGTTGCTTCTTCATAAAGTTTTTCCAATTCTAACTTATCAAAATGATAAAACTTGTTGCAGAAGTGACAATTCGTTTCTGCTGCTCCATCCTCGTCAATCATTTCTCTTAGCTCTGCTTTGCCAAGACTAATTAATGCCTTCTCAATTCTTTCCTTAGAGCATTTACATTTAAACTGCACCGGCATTTTCTCTAAGATGGTTACATCTTCCTCAGTAAACAGTTGATAGAGAATTTCCTCTGGAGTTAGTCCTTGTGCGAGCAATGCTGAAACAGGCGGGAATATGGAGAGGATTGCTTCAAGTTCCGTGATCACTTCCTCGGGTGTCCCAGGCAAGAGTTGAATGATAAATCCACCTGCTACCTCTACAGAATCATCCGGGTTGATTAACGTCCCTAATGCTACAGAAGAGGGTGTTTGCTCCGAGCTAGCAAAATAATATGTGAAATCCTCTGCGAGTTCTCCCGAAATCAGTGGCACTTGACCAGAGAATTTATCCCGCATCCCCATATCCTTCACAACCGTTAGCGATCCCTCTGTACCCACAGCACCACTAACATCAAGTTTTCCCTTTTCCTTTGCCTCTAAATCCACATGTGGATTAGCAACATAGCCACGGACATCGCCAGTTGTATTTGCATCCACAAGAATTAATCGAAGGGGTCCATTTCCTTCGATTTTGACCGTGATCGTTGTATCACCTTTTTGCATCGTCCCAAGCATCACACTCGCAGTCATTGCCCGACCAAGTGCTGCTGAAGCTGTGCGCCATGTTCCATGACGCTTTTGCGCTTCACGAATGGTGTCCGTTGTTCGAACTGCGTAAGCACGGACTTGTCCGTTATAGGCAAGTGCCTTTACTAAATAGTCATTCATATTTGTCTTACCCCGTTTATTAGAAATTTGTTATGGTTAAATTCAAGCCGACATCCTACTCTCGACTTACTATTCAACTTTTCGAAATCAATTCTGTTGATTTTTTTTATAAATAAGCTTTAATCCATCAAGCGTTAGAAATGGATCAACGACATCAATCGCCTTGGTTTCTGATGCAATCAATGTCGCTAATCCACCTGTTGCAATTACTTGTGGTTTCACGTTACATTGCGCAATCATCCGGGAAACGATGCCTTCCACTTGCCCTACATAACCGTAGAGAATGCCCGACTGCATTGCAGTGATGGTGTTTTTCCCAACAATGTCATCTGGAATTGCGAGCTCTATATAAGGTAGCTTTGCAGCTTTGGTGTAGAGTGCTTCTGTCGAAATCACAATCCCAGGTGCAATTGCACCACCCATATAGTTACTCCCTTCATCGACATAGCAAAAAGTCGTCGCAGTCCCAAAGTCGATCAAGATCAGCGGCGCACCATATTTATGAATTCCAGCTACAGCATTTACGATTCGATCCGCACCCACTTCACGCGGATTGTCTATCTTAATATTAAGTCCTGTTTTGATGCCAGGGCCTACAATTAGGGGATCCTGATGGAAATATTTTTGACACATTCTTTCTAATGAAAACATGATTGGAGGTACAACAGAAGAAATCATTATACCCGAGAAATCGCTAAAGGATAGCGATGCATTTTCCAAAAGATCTTTAATGGTCATGCCATATTCGTCTGAAGATTTATTGCGACTTGTTTCCATTCGCCAATGATGCATCAGCTTATCATCTTCATAAACTCCCACAACAATATTTGTATTGCCAACATCCAATACAAAAAGCATTCAAACCCCTACCTTTTATTTCAATTTATGACGCTATTGCAGACTATCATATCATATTTGTGAGTTTTTTTAATGTTAAAACATTTTAGAACAATAAGCGACCAACTGCCCCTTTCACATAGCTGAAAATAGGTAGTGGTTTTAAACTTGAAACCTACAATTATCGCAATTCGCACCTGGATGGTGCTTAAGAATAAATGCTAGAGAAAAATCCGATTAAGTCACTAGCTTGATTATTTCTGAAAAGTTCAAAAAAGCCATATTACCGAAGTAATACAGCTAAAAAGGGGGGAATTAATGAATCTCGCTTATTAAGGTTTTTGAATCTCTATGTCTCCAGATCCGAATGCGCCATCCTTTTGCCCATGTCCGAATCCATCTCTATCATGCCCAGCTTTAATATGTTTACTTGACCCATTTCCCATGCCTGCAGGCATTTTTCTTAATGAATCTGCTTGCTCTTGAGTAAGGGTACCTTTTGAAACTAAATCTGCTAATACTGTCTCTTGTACTTTGGCAGTAGCTGACTTGATTGCTTCCATCTGTTCTTGATTTGGAACTGCCTTCTTACTTGCAATGATTTGATCTGCTTGTTCCTGTGTAATAGTCCCAGCGGTGACAAGGGAGTTAAGTTCAGCTTGGTACTTTGTAGAAATCTTGCCCTCTATCGCTGTGATTAGGGCAGTGGTTAGGGTAGCACTTCCGCTTCCCTTTGGACCCTGATGACCAAGTGCATACTTATAGGCTTCATCTTGACTAATTGTACCTGCTGATACGAGTTCTGTCAGTGCTGCACTCGTTGCATTATCTTGTGCGGTACGCAAAGCTTCTTGACTGGAGCCTTCTCCTTTAATTTTTCCTTTTCCAGAGAATTGATCCGCTTGTTCCTTAGTAATAGTTCCCTTTGAGACAAGGTCTGCTAATGCTGTCTCCATACTGGCAGTTACTTCTTCATGCAACGCCGTTTGTTGCGCATCTGTTAATTCTACTTTAGAAACTTTTGTGCCTTTTTCAGATTTTGTCGTCAATTGATCTGCTTGCTCTTGCGTAATAGTTCCAGCACTGACCAGCTTGTTAGCCGCTGATTTGAGCGCAGTTTCCTTCGCTGAACGAATTGCTTCCATCGTTGTTTTATCAATCTGCTTGTCTCGCTTTGTCATTAAATCTGCTTGTTCCTCAGTAATAGTTCCAGCAGTTACTAATTCTCCTAACGCAGATTCAGTACCAGCTTTCATTGCATCTTGATAGGCAGTTTGCTGTTCATTCGTCAAATCTGCAAAAGCACTTTTCATTTGCTTCATTTCTTTTCTTGGCTCTGTGTTAGCCTTTTCATCAGCAAGTGCATGGACACCAACTGCTGAAGCTAGTGTGCAAACCGCAATACCAGTTGTTATAATAATCTTTTTCAATTTAGCACTCCTCGTTTACTTATAATTTTTTAAAATTGGTCTTTTTTTAAATTGGTCTTTTTTTGATGAAGGAATCATCGATCTATGAAAATTTTTTCTGTTGTTATCATCCCCAATCTCTTTATCCTGTTTCCTGATAAAAACACAAAATCGAAATCTGACCTGAAGTGAAAAGCAACGCATACCCAGCATTTGTATACTAGATTGACTGATAAAGCAGCTTGTTACTCTCGCCATTTCATTTTATATTTTTATCCGGAAACAGGATTACTTGTCGTCATTCTAACAACCTTTTCTTAACATTTACTTAAAAACAATCGAGAAAAGCTGCCGAGAAAAAATAATGTTTTCTCGACAGCTTAAGAATCTACTTTATATTAGCTTTCATTACTTTATATCAGCTTTCCGTTCTTCAATATTACTATTTCATCGGCTTGCTTTGCGATTTCCTTCGAATCAGTCGCAAGGATTACGCATTTCCCCGTATCATGTGCAAGTGATTTTAACAGAGTAATCATTTCCTGACACGTCTCTTCTTTAATATCCGGAATTGGATTTTCCACAAGAAGCACTGATTTCCCAATCAGCACTTCTCGAGCAAGTGCTACTTTGAATTGTTCGATACCTGAAAGTGTTGTGATTTTCTTCTTAGCCATTTCGCTTGAAATCCCAAACTCAGCTAATTGCGAAAGGATTTTCTCTTTGTTTCTAGTTTTAAACCCTGCAACATCTAGTCCGATTGAAATATTTTCTATTGCTGATAGATATGCGATGCTATGAGGGTGCTCGAGAATAATTCCTGTTACATTTCTTTGAAAGGTGTTCTCACTTAAATCACGAATATCTTCCTCGTAATAACGCACACAGCCTTCATCAGGTTCTACAAATCCTCCAATTACTGAGAAGCAAACATGACGTGCAACATCTGTGCTTCCTGTTAAAGAGTAGAATGTGCCTGCTGAGAATGTATAATCACAATCCAGAAGAATCGTTACATTTTTATTAAACTGGAAGGTGACCTTTTCCATTTGGATCATCTTGTCATCCTCCTACTCATTATCGATCAGAAGTCTTTGCTGACTTATTCGCCAAATTTTCCAAAGTGGGTACATCACGCCATTTGCTGAAACAGCAAAACCAACTGCCAGCATACCGAAACTTGTAGGAATGCTGATATTGTAAGGCAACTTTGTTAATAGATATAAGGCATCGTTTGGATTTGGGACATCTATTAGATACCTCAGCCCATTATTGTTACTTGAGTTACTCAGCTCCCCGAAATAACGAAATATTTCTGGAAGTTTTCCTATTAATATCGGAGAAGCAATAACGGATAGCATTAATCCAAGCGTCGTTAATAGTGCCATTTCAATTGTTAGCTGTACAAAGATACTTCGATTACTAACACCCATTAGCAGTAGGCTTTTGATTTCTAACTGTCTCTTTGTACAAGAAATCCATGCAAACAAAATTGAAAACAGGAAGATCGAGAAAATAGCACCCAAAGCTAGCCAAAGGCTATTACGGGTTATTTTGAGTAATGGTGTCGCTTTCGTCTGATAGTTTGAATCGTTTTGATAGAATTGATAATTGCTCAGGTCAATTCCTTTTTGAATGGCTTTCAATCGAAATGAATCGAAATCAGTTTCAGCAGTCAAGCTGTATTCGGCACGGTCTATGATATGCTCACCATTGTCACTTAGTTGGAAATGTGAAATCGTTTTGACTGGCACATAGATTTTGTTTTCTGGAAACAAATATGGCACTCTTCCAGCTACACCAGTGCTCCGCTTGAGGTTTGATTTACTGATTGCAATGACTTCATATTCTTCAACCTTTTTCGCATTTACACTTTTGATTTGAAACTTGTCACCAATTCTCAAGTTGTTTTTACTCGCCAGCTCTTGATTAATAATCGCCACCATTTTCTCAGATTCCATCTCTGTAAAAAGGTTCCCGGAAACCAATGAGTTGTCTTGATTATGAAACAGCGTGAACAATGCGAATTCTGATACACCTTCTAATTGGAATTGTGGTTGCTGTTCGATTGTCAGCGTATTTTTGGGATCCTCGCCAACAGGTTTAATATTCTCTCCCACGACTGGCACCATCGCAAGATATTTCACATTTCGAACCTCTTTGAAAAAGGAAAGCTTCTGTGCATTTTCCAATGTTAGCACTGGAACATTATTAGAAGTGCTTGTTTCAACCTGATCAGTTACCTTGTTGTCATGGCTATCAATTGGTTTTTGAGGATCCGTGATGATCGGAACTTTTTTCCGCTGGTACGCATTTTCAATGTTCACTTGTAAACTTACATTTAGACTTTGACGGACTCGAGTCTGCTCTAACTCACTTTCACCTGCAGAATTGACGCTCATACTAAGCAGAATGATACTTCCAAGAACGAAAAAAATCCCGATTACCATAAGCGAGAACAATGGACGATGAATAAGTCTATATAGTACACGACGTTTCATAATTCTCTCCTTTAAACAATTTGGGATTGATTTTGTATCTTATCAAGTCAAGCGGCAAACAATTTAAAGCTGATTCCTTTCTTAATAGAATGAAGCTTTCTAAGAAATGAAGCTTCTTGATCGGAATCTATAGGTTTCTCAAAATCAGCAAGTTAATCTATTGTTTTTCTCTAAATTGCATCAAATGAATAAGCTTCAAACTTACTCTGCAGTTTTTTCGAAATAAATAGTGAATTGAACACCTTCCGGCACATTTTGGAGATTAAAATCAAGCTTGAGCGTGTTAAGAAACCGCTTCACAATGTATAATCCAAGCCCGCTTCCACCTGAATTCCGATTACGAGACTTGTCTAGGCGGAAAAACGGTCTGAACAGATCCTCAGTATTGTCTATCTCTAGCAGCGCGCCTGTATTCAGCACAGTTAATACATATTGGTCAACATCATCCTCCAACTTCACATAGAGTGTTGCTTCGTCTTTTGAATAGGAAATTGCATTGTGAATTACATTATGAATGACCTTCCCAAGCATGTTTTCATCAGTTGAAACCATTGCATCCTCTTCGATTGCAGTTACTAGCTCCATATTTTTTTCTCGGATGAAGTAATCCAATTTACCAATAATGTTAAACACCATCTTATCCAACGAAAGTCTTTTCATCACTGGATTGAAATCTGGACGATCGAGCCGCGAAACTTCCAGCATCTCTTTCACAAGGCCCTCCATCTCTTCCAGCTTCACAAATGATCTTTTCAGATACTTATCTCTATCTTGATAGACACCAATCCCGTGTATCATACCTTCTAATTGCCCTTTGACAGCTGTGATTGGCGACTTCAATTCGTGTGAAACAGTCGCAACAAATTCGCGCCGTTTCTCCTCTATTTTGCGTTCCTTCTCGATATCTTCTTGCAAATGTTCATTGACTGCCTGCAAATCTGTCATAGCTGTCTCTAGATTTCGAGACAACATATTGAAGCTATTCGACAATTGCCCGATCTCATCTTCCCTACTAACAGGGATTTTGACTGAGAAATCTAGTTCTGCCATCATCTTTGCAACAGCATTCATTCGTAAAAGTGGTTTTGCAATCATTCGCGAGAAAATAAAACCGGCAACCACAGCTACAAATAGAATGAAAATCGCAAAATAGGGAGTGAACTTCCACAGAATACCCGATGTCTCATTGATTGGCTGCAGAGTAGCATTTCCCGATAACTTGTAGACACCATCTGTGAAATAGATTGGAGTCGAGAACGCTAGTGCTTCAGAATTACTAATTTGGTCCACATATTGATATACCTCAAGTCCATCAGAAAGAGGTGCTGTTTCAACCACTGGTGTGTTATTCGTAATCCTAACGAAGCGTGATGGTTCGAACACCAGTCGCCCCTGTTGATCATTTATTCGGAAGGTTACATTATATTTCTGTGCAAATGCTTCTAAGTGATCTGTACTTTGCACCAATGAAGCCTGTTCTGAATCTGTAAGTAGTTTCGCAATCCCTTCCTCAAGCTGACCGCTTTTGAAAGTCTTGTAGTATGATGGCATGACAAAGAAAATTACCCCATACAATATAGCAGTTGTAAGCGCTAACATCGCTGAGGTCACGATAAATATTTTGAAAGTTACACTCTTTTGGAAAAAGAAAAATATTTTCTTCATATTCTAAGCTCCTACGAGCGGGTGATTTTTTATAAAATTTAAATGGCATCAGATGATTTTTCATGAAATCAGATTCTCGAAATTCTTTTCGAAAAAATGTAACCTGTTTTTTCAAAAGCAATTGATCCAGCAACTATTCTATTCTCTAATGGAGTATTGAACAGCGAGCCGCCTCTTTCGCAAGGTAGAATTCCGCATTACATCATTACCTAATTTTCAATCTTATATCCGATGCCCTTAATTGTTTGTATATAAGGACGATCTAGTTTCCTACGCAAATTCTTGATATGGGTGTCAATGACGCGCGCATCTCCATAGAAGTCGAATCCCCACACTCGGTCAAGTAGCGCCTCCCGAGTCCATACCTTACCTTTAGACTCCAGCAGTGTTTGAAGTAATTGAAATTCTTTTGAAGTAAGTTCTATTTTCACATTATCAATTTTGACGGTAAATCCATCAATATCTACTTCCATATCTTGATAACGCAACACTTTTCCCGACAGTCCAGTTGTGGCACCTCTACGTAATACTGCTTCGACCCTTTTAATAAGAAGATTAAATGAGAACGGTTTCGTAATATAATCATCTGCTCCGTACTCAAAACCCTTTAATTGATCTTGCTCTTCTTCAAGTGCCGTCAACATGATAATCGGAACCATTGATTTCTGACGAATCATTTTGCATACAGTATAGCCATCAATCTGAGGCATGTTCACATCAAGCATGACAAGATCAAATTCTCCATCTTTAAAAGCAACGTATCCCTTTTCACCGTCATTTGCAGTGGTAACTTCATAGCCATTCGCCATCAAAAATTCCTTAATCAATTCTTGAATGTCTAGATCATCTTCTACAACTAATACTCTCTGTGCCAATACATTCGCCTTCTTCCTAATCAAATTCCCTGATTCCATTCTACATATAATCACCATATTATCGCAACTGTGTGAAAGGAGTGTGAGGTTTTGAGGGGATGTATTAAATGTAGGCAAAAGAAAAAGCGGTCGTCAGCCGCTTACTAAATACCCTTTTTGCGAATTGCCCAACCAGTTGGTGAACACAAAGCTGTCATTATGGCGAATACTTGTACATAATCCCTTAAAAATTCAACTTCGCAATATTCTTTCCCATATTCATTTTCCCGACTATTTACTTTGCAGATGAAGTCATTTGAAATCATTTTTGATCCGCTGAACAATCTTTTTAGTGGAATTATTGCCAATTTTATCATAACTATTATTCTCCTATAATATAAAGTTCGCGTTTTTTCGCAGGGGATTAATCTCCTCATTGCGCTTCGTATTTGAAGGATGTGTATACATATAGCCATGTATTTTCATTATTGAGCTGAACTGCCATACTGCCCTAAAATCAGTTTCAGCTCTTTCTTCACAATTTCTACATTTCTGTGAACACCCTGTTTTTGTGATTTATCTAACATCTGTTGTGGTCAATTTCAGTTATCTTTAAGTTACCAAGCTATCTATTTATAGCAAAGTTGGTCTTCACTTTAAATAGCCAATATCACTCCGAGTCCGCTATCCTAAGAGCAATTATGGATACTGATCCGAGCATTTTGCTCGCAGAGTGCTGCCGGAAACAGCAGTGCTTTCACTTCATTGAGAAGGAGTAAATGATTTTGAATTCATTTTATATGTATTCATTACACACTCCGTCAATATGGAGTGAAAGCTATTTTTATGTGAAGATACTATGTAGGAGGTATGAAAATGGAATTAACAAGACGTTCCCTTCTAAAAGCGGCGGCTGCAACTGCAGCACTTTCCGTTGCTGGGGTTACTACAGCTAACCAACCAGTTGAGGCAGCAAAAGCAGAAGAAGCGGATACTTGGAAATCAACACCTTGCCGTTTCTGTGGAACTGGTTGCGGTCTTTTGATCGGTACCAAAGGGGGAAAAGTAGTTGCGGTTAAGGGAGATCCAGATTGCGAATCTAATAAGGGTCTAAACTGTATTAAGGGGTATTACATTGGTAAGATTTTGTATGGTGAGGATCGGTTCACAAAACCAATGATTCGTACAGACAAATCTACCAAGGGTACACGTGATGGTTTGAAAGAAGCTACATGGGAAGAAGCTCTTGAGCTTGTTGCTAGTAAGTTGACTGAAGCTCATTCTGTGAGTCCTAAGTCAATCGCATTCTATGCATCTGCACAACAATCTGTTGTTGAAGGTTATACAATTGCGAAGCTTTGGAAAGCCGGTTTGCTATCTAACAATATTGATCCAAATGCACGTCTTTGTATGGCGAGTGCAGTTACTGGATTTATGTCAACATTTAACTCAGATGAGCCAATGGGAAGTTACAAAGATTTAGAAGCAGCTGACTTGTTTATTACTTGGGGCTCTAACATGGCTGAAGCACATCCAGTTCTTCATGGCCGTTTAGCTGCTAGAAAAGTAGCTGACAAGAATGTTAAGCATTATGATTTGACTACTGTTCAAATGAGAAATGCAGAAACTGCTGATGAACTAATGTTGTTCAAACCAGGTTCTGACCTAGCTATTTTGAATGCAGTTGCTAACTATATCATTCAAAACAATGGAGTAGATCAAGAGTTTGTTAAAGCTCATTGTAACTTCAAGACTGGTACAGAATTTGGTACTGAGCCTACAAATATGAAGGATGCTTGGGAAGATGGCTTCGATGCTACTCCAAAGGGTTCTACTGCAGCAGCGCTTACTGTTTCAACTTTTGACGAGTTTAAAGCTAAAGTTGCTGAGTATACGCTTGAAAAAGCAGCTGAAATCTCTGGTGTTCCAGCAGAAAAGATTAAATTAATTGGGGATGCATTCTGCAATAAGGATTTGAAAATCGTTTCTTATTGGACAATGGGTGCTAACCAACACAACCGTGGTACTTGGGTAAATAACTTATTCTATAACATTCACTTACTAACAGGTAAGATCAGTAAGCCTGGTTGTGGACCTTTCTCATTGACTGGTCAACCAAGTGCTTGTGGATCTGCTCGTGAGCCAGGAGTATTCTCTCACAGACTACCTGCTGACCTTACAGTTGATGTGAAGAGTCACCGTAAATATTCAGAACTAATTTGGGGACTACCGATTGGTTACTTGGATGCTATTCAAGTTCCTGGTTTCCATACAGTTAAGATTTTCCGTGAATTAAGTAAAGGAAATATCAAATTCCTATGGTCAATGTGTAACAACTGGGGACAAACAATGCCGAAGTTGAACCGTTTCCGTGGTAATGATGAGAATGCAAAAGGCGTTCGTGATGCATTTATCGTAGTTTCTGAGCCATATCCGACTCGTTCTACTGAGCTAGCTGACGTTGTATTCCCACCAGCAATGTATATTGAACGTGAAGGTCAATATGTTAACGCTGAGCGTCGTATGCAGGTTATCCATAAATGTGTTGAGGGACCTGGTGAAACTAAGTCTGACCTTGCTACTATTATTGAAGTTGCAAATCGCGTTCTTAAAGGCAAGAAGATTGGCGACAAAGATGCGTTTGATGTGCTTTTCGGTAAAGTTTGGAAAGATGGCAAACCAATCGATGATCATGAATTAAACAAAACACTTTTCGATGAGTATCGTTTATTCACAAATCCTGAGGAACTTACTTCTCCAACTGCGAAATCAATTGGTAAGAAGTTGAAGGTTGAAGCAAAACAATTAGCACCTTACGATGTTTATTACGAAGGACCTGGCTTAACATGGCCAACTCGTAAAGTTGGAGATAAGTGGCTTCAAACTTCTTGGCGCTATGCTTATGGTAAACAAGAAGATGGTTATGATCAAATCGGTATCGAGAAAATGGGAGATAAAGATGCTTACGGAAAAGTAAGTTTCTACAAATCTGCTGACAAGAAACCGAATATCATTTTCCGTCCTTATGAAACACCTGCAGAAATGCCAGATGCTGAATATCCATTATGGTTCTGTACTGGACGTTTGTTAGAGCATTGGCACACAGGTTCAATGACTCGTCGTGTTCCAGAATTAGACCGTGCTTGCCCAGAAGGATTTGCTGATTTCCATCCGGATGATGCAGCTGCTCTTGGAATCAAAAACGGTGATTTAATCAAGATATCTTCTCGACGCGGATCATTTGAAATTAAGGCTGCAATTAATGGACGTAATAAACCTCAAAAGGGTCTTGTGTTTGCACCATTCAACTTTGAGGAGTCTATGGTCAACTACGCTACACTTGATGTTTACTGTCCGATTTCAAAAGAGCCGGACTTCAAAAAATGCGCTATCAAAGTTGAAAAGGTATAGGAGGGGAGATACAAATGAAAAAATCAATTCTTCTAATCATTGCAATAGCTATGCTCAGCTTTGTTATCGCTGGATGTAGCAAAGACGAGACAACGAATTCGGGTAAAGATAACGATGCCAAAGTTGAAAAATTAGCTGACAAAGATCGCCCTATGGCTAGCGACATGGATTTGGCTGGAACTCCGCCACTTCAACCAGCTGACCATAAAGATCGTTGGGATGGTATGAAAGGCACTGAAAGTTGTTCACCTTGTCATGGTGAAGGCGGAAGTGCACCTACACCGCCTGACACACACTTTAAAGATGGCAAGTTAGCTTACCAAGATTGTGTAAATTGTCATGCACTAACAATGACTGATAAAGCAATGTTTGAACCAGGTAAAGAACTGAAGTAATAATTTAATCACTTGGTTCGTATTTTGAGAGAAAGCTCTATTACTTCATTTATGAGGATAGTAGAGCTTTCTTTTATAAATGTAGTTATTATATAATTTAACGGGTAAATGAAAACTACTGAAACTCTTTATGAATATGTAGTTTTATCCAAGAGTACTTTTGATGCTTATGATTTGTTATAATAGTTGTAGTTTCACATTCAGAGATTGGGAGATGTTTAAATGGTTATTTCAGGTGTGATTATTCATACGATTCAAGGCGAGGCTGAGAAAATTAAAGACGCAGTTTGTGCCATTGAGGGTATTGAGTTGCAGCATATTGAAAAGAATGCGCAAATTATTGTCACCTTAGAAGCTGAGAACTTATCAGCAAGTGAGGATGTATGTAAGCAGATTGCTGCTATGAAGCACGTTACGGGTATTTTCCCAGCTTACATTAATTTTGAAGACGAAGCGATCTAGTAGATCTCTAACTATAAGTGGTTAACTTAATTATGGTTTTCCCAAGGGATGAAAGTATAATGACAGAGAATAATAGCAGACGTGATTTCTTAAAAGATAGTTTTTCTGGGATCACAGGGTTTGCAAAGAACTTTACAGTTTCACAGATAGAGGAGCCAAAGCGAGAGTTCATGAGGCCTCCAGGTGCAATCGGTGAATTTGACTTTCTGATTACTTGTGAAAGATGCAGAAAGTGTAAAGCAGCCTGTCCTGAGAACATCATTAGTGTTTTCAGGGAGACAGATGGTGCCAAGATTGCTTTTACCCCTTATATTAATCCCAATACATCCCCATGCACTTACTGTGGCAAATGCGTAGATGCTTGTGAGTCACAGGCGTTAGATAAAACTCTATTCTCCATTGACTACAAGATTGGGAAGGCAACAATAGTTGATTATAATTGCTTAGCTCATAAGAATGTCATGTGCGACTACTGTAAGATGGCCTGTCCACATAAGGCGATTAGTATTGTTGCTATGAAGCCAGTGATTGATGAGGACCTGTGCAACGGTTGTGGCATCTGTGTGAATCGATGTATTGATGACTATAAGGGAATACAGGTTGTGTATATCTAGCAGATTGTCATAGTGGTAATCTATTGTGTTGTAAAGTGAAGTCTTCACTTTATTGCACAATAGATTACCTTTTCTTATATATTCTTTTACCTCTATACCTCCTACAGCTATCCTATTGCCCGTAGATGGTCTTCTGTCAAGGCAGGCGGAATCTTACTCCAGGACAACAAGGTTATACTAAGGCCAAGCTTTCTGACAGCCTTAACTGAACTTTAGCAAAACTTTCATTCTGAAATATCATCATAGAGTTGATAAGTGATACAATTTGGCATAAAGTAATTCTTTGAATATCTAGGCTTCAGTCACCGTGATAATGAGTGGGCTAAGGATCAGAATTTCAGCTTATTATCTAGGCTACATTTTGAAGTCTGCAAATTAGGAATCAGTATTAATCTATGGAAATCTGGCGTTAAACTTTTTCAAGGCTCAAAAAAAACTCCAAATCGATGATTTGGAGTTTTTATTTACAAGATTACTTAGCTGGCGTTGTTGGAGTCGTTGGAGCTGGTGTAACTGGAGCTGGAGTTTGTAAAGGCTTGAAGTAGCTATCTGCACCAACTGCATGATTTTTCTTCTTAGTGGTGTCAGTTTCTGCCTTCACAGCAGCTTCAGCTTTCGTAATTTCAGCTTTAAGCTCATCTAAGTTAACGCCATTTTTCACAAGTTCTTCTGTAGCAATTTGCACTGCTTTTGAAGAGAACTCATAAGATTTGCTTAGATTGTCTAAAGAACCAGTTGGATTATGGAATCCAGTTGAATTCTCAGCTGCGCAATAATCCCATAACCATTGTCCATTACGGATATTAAGTTGTGCATCTTGAATCTTAGCAGGATCAGCTGTAACTTGAATCATCTTGTTCACATAGTAATGTGCATTTACTGATTCTTCTTGTGCTTTGTCTAGAGCTGCTTTATAAGTGTCTTGAATTTTCTCAACTTTGCCTTTTCTTTCTGCTGCATCATCATGACATGGTGAGCAAGATGCTTCAACAGTTTTCAAAGGTGATTGTAATTGATGGTTTGAAGTCCCATCCTCAAGTGTTTGCATATGGCAGTCTGCGCAAGATGCTTTACCAGCATGCGGGCCTTCTGACCATGTTTCAAAATCAGGATGTTGCGCTTTCAACATTGGAGTCTTAGAAAGATTACTTTCAAAGTCTTGGACGAATCCAGAATCTTTGACTGAAGTATTATAAAGCTCCATCATGTCAGTACCAGTAAAACCATTCTTCCAAGGGAAGGTCGCTTCGTTGTTAGACTTTGCGAAATAGTATTCTGAGTGACATTGTCCACAAACATAAGAACGCATTTCATCTTTAGTAGACTTACTGAAGTCTACTTCTTTACCAGTCTTATCTTCAAGACCATTTTTGAACATTGGAACAGTTACACGAAGTTCCATTGTTTCTGGGTTATGACATGTAGAACATCCGATAGCTGAATGCTTGTTACCATCAGTGGCTCCCATTGCTTCAGCTTCCGCTTTCATAGCTCCCCATGATCCGCCTTTCCAGTAGTTGTCGCCATTTTTCTCAACTAATGCTGGAACAGCAGTAGTCTTACATGACAAACATCCTCCTGGTGATTTTTCTGTGATACGAAGTGTTTTGTAAACATCCTCAAGTGCATATGCATGTCCACGATCTTCGTTATAATCTAGTGCAAAAGGCATTCCGTTGAACAGGATTGGAAGTAGTGGCTCTTTGTCAGCTGAGAATTTGCTTCTTGGCTGTGATCCAGCATACTTTGTATCCTTTGTGTCGTCTTTTGTTGCTTGGTAACCGGCATATTGTTCTGGGAATTTATCTTTAAACTTTTCATTGTTTATAGTATCCGCAGGTAGTCCAGTGCTAGTGACTTTTGACTTATCTGGTTCTTTATTGCCATCGGTTGGCTTATTCTTGTCACTACACGCAGCTAATGCAAGAGCTACGACGATTACAAGCAATAAACTTAATGTTACTTTAAGTTTACTCATATTGTTTCTCCCTCCAAAATTTTTTATATATAAATCACCAGCTTTTCAGGGTAGAAAAGCCAGTGTTCTATAACTATTTCTTGGCATGAGTGTCATCAAGATGACATTTCAAGCACTCTTTGTTATCTTTACCTTTATGTTTGCCTGATGCTAGGAACTCCTCATGGCAACTAGCACAGTTCTTTTGAACAACATCAATTGTGCTATCTGTAGCTTTGATTGGATCAGGAATATTGTCGCTATTGAAAGTGTTATGATAGAAATGCGTCATACCAGCTTTACCTTTGTATACTAACTTAGAGAAAATGTTATCATGCGGTAAGTGACAGTCATTACAATCTAAATCACTGTGAACTTTGTTAGCAGCATGAGATTCTACTACACCTTCCATAACATGACAAGAACCGCAAAATTGTGGCGTGTTTGTATAAGACATTCCGGCTGTAACACCAACACCTAGAACAACAAGCACAATTGCTAAACCAATTAAGAATCTCTTGCTTTTAAATTTCTTTTTCAAGTGATTACCCCCCTTTCTAAACCTATCTTCTATTACATTCTAGTTTTTTATGTGTTTTTAATATGTGAGAAACTTAACAATTTGGTGGTTTTATTCGACAAAATTGTGAACTCGACACACACGTTGCACACATTAACTACATCTAGTGGTCTTTGAAAAAAAAGACACTAGAAACTTCTAGCGTCTGAGTGTAAAAGACTATCATCCTGCTTACAGTCATACTAGCTGGTAGAGCAGTTATCTACCGCATTGCTAATCGGTCGATCGTAATGCTTGTACATGATCCGTCTTGTTTTGTTAATTTCTTGTACATGATTATTCAATGAACCTTAATGTCTCTAGGTACATCATTTTATGTCCACAAGAAACACTTATTTGCATTCTAGCAATCAGCTAATACCACAATATACAGCTACACAACTGTCACAGCCCATATATTTTCGTAAATGCCCAATATCTTTAATTGTGATTCTTCCTTTGCTTATTGAAATGATGTTTTCCTTCTTTAGTTCGTTTAGAAATATATTTACTGTTTCACGTGTAGAAGTACAGAACGATGCCAGCTCTTGATTTGTCATTGGATGGTCTATTAGGATACTTCCATCACTATTTTCTACGCCAAAGCTGTTTGCCATACCAATTAATGTTGAGTACAGGGTACCCTTCTTCCCACATGTTATCAGACCGCAAAATCTTGCCATCGTTCTTTGAATATGTTTGTATAACCACATCATGAACTCTTTTGAATGCTCTCGGCTATTCAAAATCTCATTTTCAAAGATAGCTTTTGGAATTGCTGCAACCCTAGACTTCTCTAATGCTCTTGCATTAAAAAAATACCTAGGACATGCATCAAAAAGTATTAGTTCCCCACATACTTCATCCTTTGTGCAGATTCGAAATGCAAACTCGCTGCCTTCAAAATTCAACTTACTGATCTGAACTTTACCTGATAGAATGACGTATGTTGTTGTGCCAAGCTCTCCTTCACGAAAAAGGTACTCATTCTTTTCTAGTTCAATCGTCTTTTCTGCTAGATTTAGAATGTTTAAGTGCTCAAGGTTTTTTAAATAAAGTTCTTCCATTTATAGAATACCACCTTTAGGAACTGTTTTGTGAGATTAATTACATTATGAGCCTGCAACGTGAAGAGTATATGTGTTTTCTAGCACATAATCTAGTAAATATTAGAAATATATATTAGAAATCCTGTAAGCACGTTTTGGCAATGGCTTTTATGGAAATTAATAATCTGTTAAAATTCTAACATTATTTCTTTGTAAACACCAATATTTTCTCTAGTTTTGCTAAACAACCCCTTTGTATCTTGTCTTCAGATACCTTAAATCAACCTTGGGTATTCTTGATGCAATTCTATGTATCTTCGTCTTTCATTTGGAAAAGCACAAGAAAATAGCATACTCTGAACAAATTAAGTTGCTAAACCAAACCCTCAAGGCATGCTATTTATGTATGAAGACTATACCATTAATTAAACGAGTTTGCCAATAAATTTAGAGATAATGATAGTCATCCAATTGCGATCTTATACGTGCGAACGATCGAATACTAGTAACCTACTGAAAACAGGGGCTTTTCCTCTTCAATCGAGTAGGGACTCACGCTCCTGACCTCTCACCACCGTACGTACTGTTCGGTATACTACGGTTCAATAGTTTGAGTGCGTTGTCGCAGCAGGATTTCATTCATCCTTCTTGTCATCGACCTGTACGACCTCCAATAACCTTCATCTCAAGTAACCGCCACATTTACTAATTGGAGTTCGGGTAGTATTGGACTTTACTCTGTTTTGCAAGCTCATCCGCTCCTAATCAGCCTTGTATGTAATTTCTGTTCGTGGTTCAAGATTTTGCCTCCAGCTTCCTTCAGATTCCACCTCACGATGGACACTCTTGCTTTTGGCTAGCACTTCCTACTACCAAGTGCAGTGGACTTTCGCCACCAAGTCTAACGCACAAAAAAACACCATAGAAATCTCAAGTGATTTCCATGGTGTTCCCTTATTCAAGAGACATTGCTGCCACTTATGACTTTGTTAATCCTTATATAATTCCTTTAAATTGTTGATTTCTTTTGTGACCTTGTCTTGCTTTTTACCCAAATAGAATATATAAGCGAATATTACAACCCACACTACAGAATATGCTGCCCATAGAAAATCCATCACACATACCTCCTTTAATTATTTCAGAAATCTTTCAGAAATTTTGGTTTTCATATGTTTTAATTCAATAGAAGCTTTCTCAATCCGAACTCCTTTTTGCAACACGAGCAGATAGAAGAATGACATTGCGAAAACAGAGATGATAAGTGCCAGAAGCATGCCTTGACCCTTCAATCCCCCGCCGCCGCTTCCAAGAACGACTGGATGGAATTTAGAATTCCACCATTGTACTGCAAAATAAACGATTGGTACGTCAATGAAACCAATGATACCAAATATAGAACAGAGTCTTGCTTTCTTATCCCATGCTCCGTCCATGTGACGAATCATAGTGTAAGCTAAATAGATAAACCAAAGTATTAATGTGGAAGTCAATCTCGGCTCCCAACTCCACCATTTATTCCATGCGGATTTTGCCCAGATTGGTCCAGTAAGTAATACTAATGTCGTAAATACGACCCCAATCTCTGCAGAGACAGTTGCATAAACGTCAAAGATTCTCTTCTTAGTAACTAAGTAAAGAATACTGCAGACGAATACGACGAAGAATGCAAGTGCTGCGTTCCAAGCTGTTCCTACGTGAAAGTAGAAAATCTTTTGCACGGCACCCATTTGTTTCTCAATAACTGAGTATTGAAAAATCAAGTAAATAGCAGTTATAATCAGTACAAATGCTATTCCAAAGACCCCTTTGTGGATCAATGTTTGTTCGGTATTCAGTTTCATACCTAACTCTTTTTCGTTGTTAAATCTCGTCAACTCTACACCTCCATAATTAAATCAAATAGGATAATACAAATTCCAAAAAAAATAATATCATATCCGGTTACTAATAGTAACCAGTTTATGCCGCTTTCCATGTTTTCTGGCGTGGTCAGGATGGCTTTGGTTGCTTGAACTACACCAATTAGAACTGGAGTGGTAATCGGAAATAGTAACAGTGGCAACAGCATTTCACTACTCCCCGAGTTGCCTGCAATCGCAGCAAGAAAAGTGCCTATGCTTGTGAAGCCAAATGTGCCAATAACGATTGCCATTACAAACCAAAGGAATGACCCATTGAATGGATAATCAAATAGTAAAAACAGAAATGGTGTTGCAAAGATTTGTACTAAGAGAATCATTGCGAAATTTGCCACAAACTTACCTAGATAAATGCTAATTGAATCTACTGGCGCAATGATCATACCAAACAAATTGTCGTTCTTCTGTTCAGAAACAAATGATCGATTTAATCCAAGTATACCCGAGAAGATTGTTATTACCCAAATGAGTCCAGGAATAATCGCTTTAACGGCTAAATCCATTGGGTCAAATGCAAAACTGAAAATAACAATGATTAGACCAGAGAAGACCAACATTGTTGGTACCACTTGCTTGGATTTCGCTTCTGCTCGAATGTCTTTTCCCGCAATTAGGAATGCATTGCGTAGAATTGCTTTCATTCTCGGTCACCCCCTACTAGCCGATTGTATTTGTCTAAGAGATCTTGCTCCAGACGGCTTTCAATAGGAAAATCATCAGTGACTTTACCATTTTGAACAATGATTACTCGGTCGCATAATAATGCAGCTTGCTTCAAATCATGTGTCACCATTAAAGTTGTTGCTCCTTGCCTTTTATTATCTGCAACAACCTCGTTCAAAATACCTATGGCCTTCTGATCCAGCCCCGTGTGAGGCTCATCTAATAGTAAAATTGTTGGTTTGTGTACAATAGCTCTTGCAATCGCGATCCGTTGAACCATTCCTCGAGAAAATCCTTTAACTGGTTCACGTAGGAAGAAGGAAAGCCCAACTTGGTCAACAAGTTCTATTGCACGTTGCTCAGCGTCTTTCACTCCATACAGACTCCCAAAAAACACTAGGTTTTCTAGGGGCGAAAAGTGTTCATACAATAAACTGGCATGCGGTAGAAATCCAATTGATTCCCTGATCGCATTCACATCTTTCTTCAAGGAAAGTTGGTTAATTGTTACTTCACCAGAAGTAGGCTTTGACAGTGTTGCTAGTATTTTGAGCAGTGTGCTTTTCCCTGCCCCATTTGGACCAAGGATGGCGATCGTTTCACCAGCAGCGATTTCCAACTGAAGATTCCGCAGAATCATTTTGTCGCCCATTTTTTTTACAAGGTTGCGCACCTTAATCAAGAAGTACACCTCCTGTTTTGATGATACTATTATACAAGATTCCACAAGTTCCCTTGAGGAATCTCGTTAGTACTAGAAGCTAGTCTGTAAACTCGCGTAATCTAAGTGAGATTTTCACCAAGTAGTCTCGATAAGCCTGTTCTTGAGCTAAA
>JAVBKB010000168.1:0-7795 GCA_031554275.1 Caryophanales bacterium
CTTTATTCCCGCCTGCCTCAATTGGCTTTGTTCCTTGATGTTCAGGAACAAAGTGTTTTGAATCTTTTTTTGGATTGCCCATTTAAAAAATCCCTCCTTACTTCATTAGGATGGGATTATTGCTTGGGAAATATGTTTAGAAAATTTGGGATTGAATCAATTTAATAATTTATATTCTGCTAAAAAGTGCTTTTATTCTACTCAATGGAATATTTTAATGTAAAAAGCTAGATTCTAGCACGGAGATAACTCAACAAATCGACTGCTCCACTTACTGGATTGACTCAATTACTGAATCTTTGAGGCAGCCTCCATAAATTCATAGTTCATGCTACCCTCTTTTTTGAAATATGCAATCCCCTCTTCATCAATAAAATACGTTGTTGGTAATGGCTGAATTAGATAGGATGTCGCAACCTTCATTTCATTATCGAGCAGTATTGGAAAGGTTAAACCCTTATCCTTTACAAATCTTGCAACATCGGAACTCGGATCAACGTTCACCCCCAATATTACCACGTTCGGATTATTTTGGTGAAATTTCTCTATATCTGGCATTTCGGTGACGCAATATTTACACCATGTTGCCCAGAAGTTTATTATCACTTTTTTTCCTTTGAAATCTGATAACTTAACTGCTTCACCTTGTAAATTAGTCAAGGTGAAATCTGGGGCTGCTTGATTCATGTTGGATATAGTTGGCAATATAGTTGATGCGGCATTTGACTTCACAGTTGAAATATCTATTTTTGTCGTTTGCTTATCTGCCGAATCCTTGTTCCAATTATAAACAAGTGCAACAACAATCAATACCATAATAGCCCCAGTTAGAATCCAATTTGACTTTTTCATTTTGATCTCCTTACAAACAATTATCCTGCTTTTAGATTAACAAGAGCGACATGTACATCACTTGAAACCATTGTAATTCTTTTCTGCAGAGAAAGATACTGCCCTTGATCACTCAAGGGCAATTTGTTAGGCCTTTAATTTATCTCTTAACACGAGTGGCAATATGCCTCCATGACGATAATACTCAATTTCGATCTCTGATTCAAAGCGAATGACTGCTTCGAATTTTTTGATTGTGCCATTTGGAGCAGTTGCAGTTACGATAAGTTTCTGCCTTGGCGCTACCTGCTCATCAATCTCTATAGCAAAAGTCTCATTTCCTTCAAGACCTAATGTTTCTGCGCTTTCCCCAGGTAGGAAAGTCAGTGGCAGTACTCCCATCAATACAAGGTTTGAACGATGGATACGTTCAAAGCTTTCTGCAATGACAGCCTTTACCCCTAGCAGGTTTGTGCCCTTGGCTGCCCAATCCCGCGAGGAGCCCATTCCATAGTCTTTTCCGGCAATTACAATAAGGTCTTGATTCTTCTCCTTATATTTCATGCAGGCATCATAGATCGGCATGGTCTCACCAGTTGGGAAATAAGTCGTGTACCCACCTTCTTTGCCGCCAGCAATTCTATTTCGAATGCGAATATTTGCAAACGTGCCTCGCATCATGACCTCATGGTTACCTCGTCTGGAACCATATGAGTTAAAGTCAACTGGTTGCACATGATGATCCGTTAAGTACTTTGCCGCAGGCGAAATATTGCTAATGCTGCCAGCTGGTGAAATATGATCCGTTGTCACAGAATCACCAAACAAAGCAATTACTTGGAGATCACTTAATGGCTTGATCTCACGCAATTTTTCTGATAGATTCTCAAAGTATGGTGGATTCTGAATATACGTAGACTTCGCATCCCAATCATACAGAGAACTTGCAGTTGTCTTAATCGCATTCCATTTACTATTACCATCAAATACTTTAGCATATTCATTTTTAAACAAATCTTGCGTAACTGACGTTTGAATGGCGGCTTCTATTTCTTCACGGGATGGCCAAATATCATCAAGGAACACTTTATTTCCCATTTGGTCGAACCCAATTGGCTCATTTCCGAAATCAAAGTCAACCGTGCCAACTAATGCGTAGGCAACAACTAGCGGTGGTGATGCTAAATAATTGGCTTTCACTAATGGGTGAATTCGCCCCTCGAAATTCCGATTACCTGATAAGACTGAGGTCACAAACAAGTCGTTGTCAGCCACTGCCTTTTCAATCTCTGGCAAAAGTGGACCAGAGTTGCCGATGCAAGTCGTACATCCATATCCCACGATGTTAAAACCTAGTTGATCTAGATAAGTCTGTAATCCTGCATGCTCCAGATAGCCCTTCACAACCTTTGAACCAGGAGCTAGCGATGTTTTCACATAGGCTGGAACTTTCAAACCCTTTTGAACAGCTTTTTTTGCTAATAACCCAGCGCTGAGCATGACATAAGGATTTGAGGTGTTTGTGCAACTCGTGATGGCAGCAATGGCAATTGAGCCAGCCTTCATCAAGATCGATTGTCCATTCGTCATAGCAACATCAATTTGTTGCCCAATTTGATCATTTGATAATCCAAACCCTTGGTTTCCTACGGGTGCTGAAATTGCCTGTTGGTAGGCAGATTTCATTTCCGAAAGTGGGATTAAGTCCTGCGGCCGCTTGGGACCAGAAAGATTTGTTTCAATTTGTGCTAAATCTATCGTAACAATATCAGTAAACTGGGGCTCCGCACCATCATAGAAAAGATTGTTTGCCTTACAATATGCCTCTACTAACTGAATATGATCATCCTCACGTCCAGTAAGGCGCAAATAGTTCAGTGCCTCTTGATCTATCGGGAAGAAACCACAGGTCGCTCCATACTCAGGTGCCATATTAGCAACCGTTGCGCGATCTGACAATGATAGGTTTTCCATACCCTCGCCAAAAAACTCAACGAATTTGCCAACGACTCCCTTTTTCCGAAGAACTTCAGTCACTTTAAGTGCTAAATCCGTTGCAGTGGCCTTATTTGGCATTTGATTGATTAATTTCACACCAACAACCTCTGGCAATGGGAAAAACGATGGTTGCCCAAGCATGCCTGCCTCTGCTTCGATACCGCCAACACCCCAGCCAAGTACACCTAACCCATTGATCATTGTTGTATGCGAATCAGTGCCAAACACTGAGTCTGGATAGATGATGGTTTTTCCATCCTCATTCTTTGTACAGATAACATTTGCTAGATATTCAAGATTCACTTGGTGAACAATTCCTGTAGCTGGAGGCACAGCACGATACTTATCAAATGCTTTCTGCGCCCAATTTAGAAATTGATACCGTTCCTCGTTTCGTTTGAATTCCAGATCCAAGTTCTCATCAAAGCTGCCGTTGGTTCCGAATTTATCAACTTGAACAGAGTGATCAATGACCAAATCAACAGGTATTTCCGGATTAATAGTGTTGGGATCGCCGCCAAAATCAGCAACTGCTTTCCGTAAAGAAGCCAAATCAACCAGTGTCGGCACTCCCGTGAAATCTTGGAGAATAACGCGCGCTGGTTTAAACGGCACATCAATGTCTTTAACTGCAGCGGTCCCCCATTTAGCAAGGTTCTCAACATGGTTTTCAAAGATTGAACTACCATCAATTTGTCGTAAAACCGATTCAAGTAAAACCCTAATCGAATAAGGCAGCTTTTCAATATTAATTTTGTTGTCAGCCTCTAATGATTTCAATTGATAAAAATAATACTTTTTTCCATCAGCTTGAAACGATTCAAGTGCAGATGCTTTAAGATTTTTCCCCATTAACAATCTTCCTTTCAATCTTCAATTCAATTCTTCTCAATTCATCATACATTGAATTCTTTTTTTCGGCAAAACTTGCGCACAAATTTGACAATTAGGATTATAACTCAAATTATTCGCAAACACATATTTTTGTTCAAAGTTGAAACAATAATAACAGGACGGTGAATGATAATGGGAAAAGGTAAGACAAAACACGTTGTTGATAATCTGGGTCCAAATGAGTCCCGAGAAAGCGTTGATGACAATGGCTCAAGCAGTCAAATCCATCAACTTTCAGAGAAAAACAAACAATTTAACAAGAAGCGAAAAAGTAATCAATAGAGGCAGAATCTTTGATACATTCACAAAACAACAATAAGGAGTACTCATGGCTAACGATCACAATGAAAAAGACTCATCACTGAAAACCAACAAACAACCGCAACCCAAAAGTGGTTCCAAAAAAACGAAAAATCAAAATCACTCTAGAGCAAAAAAGCATAGTAGTTCTGATATGTAACCTGATCTGATTCTGGGTCAGAAGGTGCTTTCGAAACCATATCCAGAATCCTCTGAAAAAATAATTTGTTCGAAAATTTCATCTCATATGGAAAATGTGCAAATATCAGAAGCAGCGAGATGAGAAATCCGCTACAAATATCTTTATGTTTTATCGGATCTACAATCACAGCATTTGAAGTTTAATCAATTCAAAATCGAGTGAAGTTCCCCAAAGAATTCATAAGCACTAAAAAAAGACCTTATCAGCTGTTCCCTATTGAGTTTCTATGCTCAATTAGAATTCAGTCTGAATTAAGGTCTTTCATAATGATCAATTTATTTTGGCTTTTTGCCACCATATTTATCATACCAAACTTGTGGGTACAACGGATTTGGATTTTCTTTTGCATTTGAAATATCAACTGTTTCTGATTCACCCTCACGTACTTTTCTACCTACTACAACCAATCTTGCTTGGTCAAAATCGTATTCACAAGTACTTAAAGTAACCAGCTTGTCGTTTTCAACAACATCAACAGGCGCTTCCAATATGGAACGCTTTTGAATATCTGACACAAACTGCATGAATTTCTCTTGAGTATCAAAATCTGATTGGAAATAGTTGAAAACTGTATCATTGTCGCTTGATGGTAACGAATTCGTTAGAAATACTGAAACAATTTTGTATTGGCCCTTACCATATAAAGTATCCAATTCAAATACTGGATGCTCTTTATAGAATGATAATTCTCTAAATTTATCGAGTTCACCAAACATTTGCCCATTTCTCATATGATGCCCGTGAATCGTTAGGTTTTGACTTATATATTCCTTTTCGATTCGATTATCAATTCCAAAGAATAACGTACCATACTTGCTATGTTTGCCATAGAAATCATTTGATAAATAGTAAAAGTCTGTTGAGTTTTTGATATCTTCAACTCGTTGGACTACAACGTTATCAATTGGCGTTCCTGGAACTTTCAACCATGCTTTGGTTTCCCCATTGACCTCTAGAAGAGGTTCAAAATTCCTCGAGACGCCCTCAGCGTTTGCGTTTGTACTTGAGCTTTCAGCTTTGGCAAATATTTCCGAAATTTCTGTATTAGCTTGTTCATTAACAACCTTAGACCAGAAAACACGGGACAAACCATTACCAGACAAGAGTAACAAAAGCACTGCGATAAAAACAATTATTTTTCGATAATCTCTTTTTTCTTTCTTAACTTCTTTATTTTCCATATCAATTCACCTTACCATCTATCATTCATTGTTTGAAACACTATAATCTTTCACTTTTTTATTATACCCAGTTAATAGGTAAATGTCACTGCAATTTTTAAAGATTCCTGTGGATTGAACTTACACATCTTAAGATTCTTCTTTTTTATCTATCCAGTCAGAAAAAAGTCCATAAACGAATTGCTCAGCTTCGAAGGGCTCTAAATCATCAATCTTTTCACCGAGTCCCACAAACTTTACTGGAACACCAAGTTCCTTTCGAATGGCGAAAACAATTCCACCCTTCGCGGTTCCATCAAGTTTTGATAATACAATACCAGACACATTGGTAACTTCGCGAAATGTTTTTGTTTGAATCAAAGCATTTTGCCCTGTCGTAGCATCCAAAACCAATAACACTTCATGTGGCGCATTTGGCACTTCTCGCTGGATTACCTTATTTATTTTCTCTAACTCACGCATTAGGTTATCTTTATTTTGTAATCTGCCTGCAGTATCACAGATGAGTACATCCGCTTCCCGGGAAATAGCTGCTTGTACTGCGTCATAGATAACAGCTGCTGGATCGGACCCTTCGGATTGACGAATGACCTCTACCCCAACTCGGTTTCCCCATACTTCAAGTTGATCAATAGCTCCTGCTCGAAACGTATCTCCAGCAGCAAGGAGCACTGAACGTCCCTCTGCCTTCAATCGATAGGCTAATTTCCCAATCGTCGTTGTCTTCCCGACTCCATTCACACCAACTAACAAAATAATTGTCGGACCAGTTTCTTGAATATTGAGCTCAGTATTTGTATCTTCACCAGATTCGTAAATTTCTACTAATTTTTCGTAAATAACTGCTTGAACAGCTGAAGTATCTTTAATATTTCTACGTTTGACTTCTATTTTCAGCTCATCAATTAACTCCATTGTTGTAGTCATCCCGATATCTGATTCGATAAAAAGCTCTTCCAATTCGTCAAAGAAGTCCTCGTCCACTGAGCGATATTTGGCAACCACATTATTGATTGATTCTGAAAATTGGTTGCGAGTTCGCGATAAACCGCTTTTAAACTTTTCAGCAGTTTCTACAGTTGTCGAAGAAATTTTCTCTTTAATCTTTTTAAAAAAACTCATTAGAGTCAACTCCCTTAATCAATTCACATGAGAAATGATGCATTTCTAGTTAGGAAAGGAAACCTATCGGCTACTTTTTAGTCTTCATCATTAGTATCGATTGCTCTAAATTACCCGATTTGAATCGGCTCATTATTTTCTGCTAATCTAACGGATACAACGCGAGACACACCTGATTCTTGCATGATAACCCCATATAGAACATCTGCTTCTTCCATCGTTCCATTACGATGTGTGATGACAATAAATTGTGTTTCCTTGCTAAATTTTTTCAAGTAAACAGCAAAACGATGTACATTCACCTCATCCAAGGCAGCCTCTACTTCATCAAGCACACAAAACGGAACTGGTCGAACCCGTAGAATTGCAAAAAGCAATGCAATCGCTGTTAAGGCACGTTCTCCACCAGACAGTAAGCTCAATTGCTGTAATTTCTTACCTGGCGGCTGGGCAACAATTTCAACACCCGTATTCAATAAGTCTTCCGGATCGGTCAACTTCAACTCAGCATGACCTCCGCCAAACAACTGCGGAAACACATCGCGAAACTCCTGCTGGATTTTCACAAAGGTCTCGTTAAATCGCTTGACCATTTCCTCATCCATCTCACTAATTACTTTCAAGAGATTTGTTCGAGCTTCATCAAGGTCGCTTCGTTGTGTATCAAGGAAAACGTAACGTTCATTCACTCGTTCAAATTCCTCAATAGCACCTGTGTTGACATTTCCCATCTCATCAATAGCACGTTGGAATGACTTAATCATTCTTTTCGCTTCACTTGGCTCAACAGTTAATGGATAATCCATCTTTGCCGCTTCGAAGGTTAATTGATATTCTTCACTTAGTTTTGTAATTCGATAATCCAAGTCAGAATCAATTCTCGCTTTTTTAATCTCTTCATCACGCAAAGCATTTGTAACACTTCTATATTGGCGTTTCAATTCTTTCAATAAATTATCTGCATCTTCTTCCTTCATATGCAGTTCTGTCCGTAAACCTCTTTCAACTGAAAGTTGATTTTGTAATCGCTCTCTTGTTTCTCTCTTTAAAATAGATTCTTGATCTAATTGTTCATTATTCCTACCTGAGAAGAGACTTTCAATTTCACTAATTTCTGATTGCAAATCAGTAATTCGCATCTGTAATTGTTGTTTCTCTTGTTCTAAACGAGCGATCTCCTGTTGTTGGTAATACAACTGTTCTCGTTTTCTCGCCAATTGGATATTCCACTCATTAATGGCTTCAGTCTTTGACTCTTTATTCATCA
>JAVBKB010000142.1:0-18881 GCA_031554275.1 Caryophanales bacterium
TGAAAAACTTTCATCACTCTTGTGAGATAAAGCTCGTCCTGATCCAAGAACACCATTTTTAAACGCATTCAATTCCTCCTTGAAATGAACTTGAAATAAATTTCTATTGCCAATGTACTGTAATTGGCGCTAGGGGGCAAAACAGCAAGTTCAAAACTTCTTCAGGAGAAATCAATCATTTCAAGCGGATACTGCCATGAAAGAGTTGATTTCATGAGCAAAATGCAAACTTACTGCTTTTTCAATTTACTACAATAAATAAGCAACACAAACCCCTGCATCCGTTTAGTAGCAGGCAGATGTAGGGGTTTATAAAGGCATCATAATTATTCTTTAGCCGACTTATTCATCATCTTGGTAATCGTATTGATATCAAGCTGTTTTCCATCATTGACAATGGACTGTACCAGTTTATCTTCTACTTCTTTAGGCACCTTCCGGTTAGCAATCTGCGCAACACGCTTCACAACGCCGCGTACAGTTGCTTCATCTTTGAAATTGGCATTCTGTAACGAATTCGCGAGATCAAATATATCCTTCATGTTAACGCCAGTTTTCTTTTCCATATTTTTAAAGAAGCCGCTATCCATATCAACTTCCCCCTTCTCACCTGTATGGTATGATGTCAGTGCCTAATTCGTGCCCAGTGAAAAGTGAGGAAACGCTTACATTAACTTCTTCGCTTCATCACAACCAAAAAAACGCTCCAGTCATATGACTGAAACGCCTGCTATATCATTAGATGAAACTCGCGCCAACAATGATTAACAAAATGAAAAGTACAACGATTAGGACAAAAGTTGAACCTAATCCGCCGCCACCGCCGTAGCTATAGCCACCGCCGCAGCCGCCGCCACCGTATCCGTAACCCCACATAAAAGTCACCTCCAATAATGATTCATACTAATTTATGACATGAGCAGCCTGTTTGTTTGGGCTGTTCTCGAACAATTTACATCGCGATTTCACCTGTCTAGTCATTAGTCTATTCCCACTTAACTAATTCGGTTACGTTGCTATCGTATTTTATGCCAGCACGTACATAACGGCACCAACAGTTCGCCTAGCCCTCACACAGTTTTCACTTTTATTCAAACGAACCAAAAAACCTATGTGAGACTGGACATCGTTTTCGGTCTCACATAGGTTTTATTTAGTATAAAGCAGGCAAAGCTTGCTATGCATAATCTACAAATTTTGATTTCAACCGGGTATGCATGTACGACCCAATAATTAACAAGAGGCATGTAAACGCCCAAAAATAAATGGTGTACGCAAGGTCTTCAAAGAACCACTCTTGTCCAACAAACGAATTCCGAAATCCCTCTACTAAATAATATAATGGATTTAATTTCAGCAAAAACACAAACTGGATCGGTAATGTACTCGTTTCCCACAGGATTGGTGTCAGATAAAATAACATTTTCAGTGCTGACATCAAGATTTGTTGAAAATCACGGAAGACAATGATGATACTGGAAAACAGTAACCCAATAGAAAAAAGTAAACAGATCGATGCAAAAAGATAATAAATTATCTGTACCCAATAAACGGTTGGAAAAATACCATTAAAAAGTAATATAACGATCAAAATCAAGAGCATCACGAGAAAAGTAATTACTTCCGTCACAATCGAAACGATTGGTAAGGTACTGATTGGAAAATTCATCTTCACGACTGTTTTGAGCCTCTTATTGATACTATTAGATGAACCAACGATCCCTGAAGAAAGGAAATTCCAAGGGATCAGACCACATAACATCCAGGCTAGAAACGGCACATCATCAACCGGTGCTCCGTTCCGAATACCTAAACCAAACACAACCCAATAGGTCGCCACATTAAACAATGGTGTTAATACCAGCCACACCATACCAAAGCGATATCGGTTGAAAGAAATTTTCGTCTCGTAAACGGACAAACTCCAGATGAGAGACCTTGACTTATATTGCTCCGCTAAAATATGTATGACAAACCACAAACAAATACCACCTTACATCACACTACAAATTCTTGAGTGCTGCATAAATTTCTCTATTTATTCTAGCACTGTTCGCTATAAAATAAAAATAAAATTAACAATTACTGCAAAATCACCTACTCAATTTCCGAATCCAGACCTGAGTTTAGGTCTGGATTCGGATCGGGGTCAGGATCTGAATCTGGGTCTGAATCTGGATCCGGATCGGGGTCGGGATCAACATCAGGATCTGGATCAAGACCAGGATCTGGGCCGGGATCAACACCAGGATCTGGGTCAGCTCCTGGGTCTATCCCAAAATCCGGATCAAGACCAGGGTCTGAATCGGGATCAGTGACTTGACCAGCATCGGCTGTTTGCCCTTGGTCCGCCCCTTCACCTGAATCTGAAGACGAATCCGTCTCTGATCCTACATTGTACGAATCAGTGTCCAAGTCGATTTCATCCTCAGTACCTTCTTCATCAATCGCTACTTCCTTATCTTCAATTTCTTTAGCATCCTCTGAATCTAAATCATTTTTCAAATTCGCACCAAGTGTGGACGCTAGCTCTGTCGCTTTCCCAGGTTTGGGAGCTGGAAACTGTACATCCAGTACTTTTTGAACTGGCTGCTTTGTAATAGTTTCTTGTGCCTCTCGGATCGGTGTCTCCGCAACGATCTGCCGATACATAAAGGGAAGTGATGTTGTAATCAACAGTAAGAAAGCAACTATCCATCCGACAATCTTTAAAAATTCCCTTTTGTACCGCTTATTCTCTATCGATTGTGATTTGATATCAGAAGCCGGTTGATCGGCCGAACTATAGCGGTCAGCTTGACTAATGCTCACATGTTCATCTTTTTCCTCTTTACTTAAAGCGTTAAACCATTTCACATATCTCGAGTATGCTGTGACAACCTCTTTTGTTTCACCAATCATCTGCAAGTTACCATAATGAATCCAAATTGCCCGATTACAAATGGCATTTATTTGAGATAATGAGTGACTCACAAAGAAAATTGTTTTCCCAGATAATCTGAATTCATTAATCTTGCTAACACATTTTTCAAAAAAAGTTTGGTCACCAACGGACAGCGCCTCATCTACGATGAGAATTTCTGTTGCAATGTGTACAGAAATTGAAAATCCAAGCCTTGAAAGCATACCACTTGAATAATTTTTCACTGGCTGGTTGATAAAGTTTCCAATATCAGCAAACGCAACAATATCTTCATATAGTTTATCTATTTCTTCATTCTTCAGACCCATTAACAAGCATTTTTGGTAGATATTCTCTTTTCCTGTTAGAATGTGGTTTAATCCAGCCGAAATCGCTACTAAAGAAGTAATCCCATTAATCGTCACGCTACCTGTGGAAGCAGGCACGATGTCTGCTAAAATACTCGCAAGCGTTGATTTACCAGACCCGTTTAACCCTAATATCCCAATGACCTCGCCTGTTTCAATATCGAAAGATATATCATTCAACGCGTGAAATTGGCGACTCTTCTTCTTTTTAGAAAGCTTGTATACCTTCGACACATTCCGAAGCGAAACTTTTGGAGCCATAACCCCACACCCCTTTTTAGTGCTTAAATCAATCATTTATTTCTTGATTAACAAAATACAAAACCATATTTCATTTTATAATAAATATGAACAAGAATCATCTACAAGATGTTGGAAATTCTTTATCACAACTAAGATGGGTTAGCAAGTCGAATTCCTCCTAAGAGACATTTTAATCTCAAGCAGGAGGAATTTTTTTATACCTATTCTCAGATAAATGCCTTCTAACATCAAATGATTTTAAACTACTATTACTAGTCTATTGAGATTATTTTGTGACTAGTACTCTTCTCTCTTTAGAAATTGACTCATGTAAATTCCCAAAGTTCACAAGTTCGATATTCCTTAAAGACGCTTGACGAATACAATTCTTCGTATCAAATATAAGTGCTTTAGCCATGATTGATGTGTATTTTTCATAATCCGCATCAATAAATTCATTATGATCTGTTAAAACAAGAATCATATGTGCGCCATCAACAGCGTCGATTTCATCTGATAATATCTCCGATTCAACATGTGGATCATAAGCCGCCACTTGAAAACCTTCCATCTCAAGTAGACGAATGATTTCGAGTGCTGGGCTTTCTCTCATGTCATCAATATTCCCTTTATAGGTCACGCCAAAAACAGCAACCTTTGGATTATCAACACCAGCAAGTAGTGCTTTCGTGTTGTCAACAACAAATGCAGGCATTGAATTATTGGTATCTCTTGCAAGCTTGATAATTTTCGCTTGTTCAGGACAAGCTGCTGCAACAAAATAGGGGTCAATCGCTAAGCAATGCCCACCGACGCCGGGTCCTGGCTGATGAATATTCACACGAGGGTGCTTATTTGCAAACTCAATGACATTTAAAACATTGACACCGAGCGTCGCACAAACCTTCGTCAACTCATTCGCTAAAGCAATGTTCACATCTCTAAACGTGTTCTCCATTAACTTAGACATTTCTGCCGTTCTAGCATCTGAGCGAATAATTTCTCCCTTTACAAAAAGTTCGTAAACGCGTGCGCCTGCTTCTGAACATTTCGGTGTTGTTCCACCAACGATTCTATTATTATTCACTAATTCATCTAATATTTTACCTGGAAGCACTCTCTCAGGGCAGTGTACCAGAAATACATCCTCTCCAACAACAAAGCCACTTTCTTCAATAACTGGCTTAATGACCTTTTCAGTTCCGAACGGACCAATTGTCGATTCAATGATGACCGTATTTTCTTTGCGAAGGTAGGGCAATATCGCCTGGACAGCTGAAATAACGTAACTATAATCACAGCCATTATCCTGATCCTTACTATTTGGCGTTGGTACTGCAATCAAGAATACATCTGCAGCCTCAACAGATACCGACGCCCGGAACAGCTTTGACTTAACAAGATCTTTCACTAATTCACCAAGACCAGGCTCTTCAATATGAACCTCGCCAGAGTTCAGCATATCTACCACATGCTGTTGTCTATCAACACCGACAACTTCTACATTTTCTTTATCGCTGTTAGCAATAATCGCAGCTGTTGGCAATCCGATATAGCCTAATCCTACGACACATATTTTCAAATTATTAGCTCCTTTATAAGGGGAAATTTATATTACTGTTACCATTATCAACAGATTCCAGCTTAATATTAAGCTCTAACTATTCTAGCATAAAAACAAACTAAATAGATGAAATATCCCCTCAATAAATAGATGTAAATACTTCCTTTTTCATAAAGATTGTTTATTTTAAGGATAATTTTTTTGCTATTTTAATACTTCTAAGAAAATAAAATGTCTACTAAACTACTCTTCTATCACTGTTTTGAGGCTAGAACTTTAACAACTTATATTACACATCGACTCATAACTAAAATATTTAATCTTTTTACAACTGAATCACTGCATGCGTGTAAAAGAAAATATGTATTCCTCACTCGCAAACGCTACGTTCATAACCCTTTTCAAGTTCTCCAGCAATAGTGTCGCTTTGAAGCAAAAGACTCATTTCCCCATTATGAAACAAATTACACTTTGTGCTTAGCTGTGTACCTCGAGGTACACCTCAATCCTTTATCTTTGCTAAAATAAGCGTAGTCAAGATGTGTAATATTATTGATCTCCAATGCTTCTCCCGGTTCTACAGGAAATTCAGAAACCTCCAATTTTTTATTATAAAATTGAATATTCCTTATCGAAGTAGATGTATTTTCAAAGGTATAATTACAATAAGGCACTTTGGAAACAATTGCATATTTTTTTGAAATCAGCTCAAAATATTTATTAGAAGACCCTCTATTACTTCCAGCTGATAATGAAATAAATTTAAATTTATTTGTCTTTGTTTTGGACTTTGCTTGATGTATATGCAGATCCTCTTTAATCATAGACCTGCGTAGAGCACCTGATTTCGGTATTTGTAGAATTTCCATTCTGTAAATAGACCAATCAAAAGTAAATGAACTAAGGTTTATCGTATTATTATCTAGCAAAATAAAAATATTTGCGCCATTCTCAAAGCTTCTTAACGATAAGAAAGTCATTTTTTTTTCGTCAACTAATAGGTTATCAATCTGGATCGTACTTTTATTCGTAAAGTTACAGGTATAAAACTTGCTGATATCAGCCTCCATGTAATCAAATAACATTGTGTATACCCTTTCTCGATTCGATAAATCGATATCACCAAAGATGAGAAATGGTTTTTCAGAAAGGTTCGTGGAGGATGAAAAATACTTTGATAAAACATCCCTTTGATGTGTTTTATCTACCTTGGTAAAACAAGTAATTATTTTATAATTTTTAGAATGATTAAACTGATCTGCATTAAATTCTCCAGTTAGTTTTAATTCATTAAATCCTAGCTTTAACTGCTGCTCAACATTATTATATTTGAAATATTCCTCTTTACAGGCGTATGTCTTTTTAATCAGTACGATCTTCATGATCAATTTGCACCTCGACTTTCTTAATCTCAGTGTAGATTCGCTGGCAATTATCTCCGTCATCAAACTCGCAGATTTTCTTAAAGTTTCTATGATAATAATCATCTAGCTCATATTTTCTGTCCCTAGCTTCTACAAGTTCCTCAATTAACTCGTAATCAGAATACACAGGAACGCCATCACAATTTGAGTCGTTAAGCGGTGACCGATAGCAATAATTTTTTTCAAGTTCTTCTCTTCTGTTCCACAGATATATAATATACGCACCTCTATAATGGGCATCATACGAAGCAGATGAGAAATCTGTAATAAAAAGTTTTATATTATCCCGTAATTTTGTGTACGACGTCTCAAATTGAACAGTATGTTTGTTAAAATAGCCAACCAAGTATTTTGAAAATTTCGGGTGTGGAACAATGACCAAATCTTCAACCATTCCAGCCTTTGTAAATGCTTCTATAACCATTTTTATATCCTCAAAATAGGTTGTCTCTGTAAATCTACCATTATAAACGAGATATTCTTCCCAGCTGCGATAGGTAGGCATATAAACAAACTTTGTCTTTTCAGAATGTGTCACTTCATCAAGGGTAGCAAGTCCAGTCTTGATTAAGTCACTATCTTCGTAACCAACTTTGAAAAACTCTTCTTTTTCAAGCTCCGAAGATACAACGGTCTTGATAAGATTAAATTTGACATTTTCCTTCCAAAACCCCCTTGCCATCGGATTTTTTATTGGTTTTGAAAACATAATACCATGTTGAAGAAATATAAATGGAAGGCTGAATAATTTTGCAACAATGTTATATTCGAGAGCACGATCAGAAATCACATGGGTTGGAAGTTCACTACTCACTAGCATTTTTGCATCATGAATTACTTCATAATACCTATGTGAACCTTTTTCAATCAGCTGATCACCATATTTCTCTTTCAATTGATTGAAATCAGGATTTTGTTTCGACAGGATAAAAAGGAAATTTTCTTCGCTTTTATAATACTTGTTAAACAGTACAGAAGCACTCTCCCCAAAAGTTTCAGACTTCTTCTCATAGAATAGAATATATTTAGCTTTAGAAGTATTTCTGCTATATTCGTCATAGTACTGCAATCCTTCAGCGTCGCCGCCCTCATAAAATGGAACAATCGTAAAAATAACCTTATCCTTATCCAAAGATGTCCTGAGACATACATAATTATCTTTTATGGCAATTTTCGATATTAAAACAGGGTAATCCTCATTCATGGATACGTACTTATATTTTAAAATTTTTGATATATGTCCCTTTCTCAAGGTGATCAAATTATGGATATCACCAAGTCTTGCGTCACTCGGATCAATGACTTTAACAAACTTATCGCCTTCTTCATATCCCAATCTTCCAAATGATTCGTCACCAATATACAATTCAACCGTCCTTAGATCGGCCAAATCTCCTAGTGGAAATTCAGAAATCGTCAACTTTGCCTTGTCTTTATATGCAGTAAGACTAATATTATAATACAGATATTTACATGATTTTTCTTCAATGCTCATTTTATCGGTACTGACCTCCTTACAATTTTTCAAACATTTACGTTAAGTGAATGCTCTACTCACAACTAAATCGAACCTATTTTACCATAAAATCCTCTTATCACTCAGAAAACAAGTAAAATATAAATACATTCAATAACGGAATTTAATAAGGGAATCGAACATAAATAAATTGTATTTTGAGTATGTACTTAATATCCACCACGCTTAACTTGAATGGAAATTAACAAAAGCTTCAGATTCTTAATCTTCTAAGAATAAATGAACATCATTTCTGAGCGTGACAATTCGTGAGTCCTTTACCTCATTATCAAAAATACATGCTTCTAATAGATCAACAAAAAGTCTCTTATTATCAACGACCAACGCCGTATGCTTTTTCTTTCCTGTATTAATCAACAAGTTACTTTTTGCTACCTGATTCATTAATATCTTACTAACATGGTTAATTTCATTAAACTGGGTGTCATGTACACCTGTATAAAGGGTAACATTTGTTTTCCCACATTTCTCTTTAACGTAATTATCCCTATTTAAAAAATAATTATTTAAAATAGATTCTAATTCCTCGTTTTTACTTGGGAAAAACAAACTATAATAATCCTTCAGTGTCCGCTGTATATACGTAATTGCTTTAATCTGAGGAACCAGTGATACCACATGATTGATAAAGGGGTTTGAAATTCCGTAAAGTAAAGCACCGGTACCCCCTTTACTCGAGCCAAAAGAAATCACATTTTGGTAGTTCTTATCTTTAAGAAAGTTTGTAAGGTCCTCGTTTAGTTCATCAATGATGCATCGTCCTTGATCGATCATATACCAGCCGTAGGCTCCAGAAAAATAATCCTCGATGAACAAATAATCGGCTTCCACCACCGTTGTAAGGCTCCACCAGGAGTATTTCTTATGCTGCTCCCGGTATTTTTTGTAATCCTTCGTCTCAACAACATCTGCCAGCATCGCCTTATTCATTGCACCTATTGACTGAAAAACAATAATCAAGTTTCGTTTATTATTTTTTACCCATAGCCCCTTCAGATAGTTTTCATCAATTGAAACAGATTTAGTTTCTGTTGGATAAAAACCAATTGAAACCTCTATCGTCTCTGAGCTACTTGAAAATCTCTTATCATTTTCCCATTTAATAAAAAATTTAACTTGGTAACTTCCTGCTCCCTCTAGCTTAGTTGAGAAGCTTTTCTTTCTTGAATAGCCAATTTTCTCAATAACTATTCCATTCTTTTTCACATAAAATGCATACTGTAAATCTTGCTTCGTATTAATCTCTAATGAACACCCAAGTTGTCCCCCACTCGCTTCTAGTTGACAACCGTTAAATGTGAACCCTGCTAAACCCATCAGTTTATTTCCAAGATTCGTTGTCCGTACAACCGTGCCATTTACGATAAATTCAACGGTGAACTCATAATAATTTAATTCATTTACACGATAGCTAAATGTTCGCTCTTCACTAACCTTTGATAAAATTTCCTGACCTGACTTTTTTATAATAAATCTTAATTGCAATCCCTCTAATTCTTTCGATGAATTTAAAACGAATCGAAAAAGATCATTGTCCATCTTGTAATCAAGTTCACTATCTGAAATAGCATTAATTTGATTGATCAGCGTAGACTCCAATTACTTCATACCTCCTTTAGGTAGACAATTTTCTATCAAAGGTACTCACTTGAAATGGATACAACCTATTCAGTAATCACCACTTCTCCATAGTACCTTGACGACTTTTTGCCATTGCTATCTTTGGCATACACTTTTACCTTGTACTTGCCTTTTGCGGGAGGTCTCCATAGGAAGTATCTTTCAGAGGTATACTTAGTAATCACCCTACGTACATTCAAATCATCAAAAATCTCCCATGCAAATGTACAAACACCCGATCCGCCGTAATGGTCCACTAGAAACTGCACTTCACCATCAGGTGTAAATTGACCACTAGTTTGCAATTTATATGGTGCGATGTCAACAGATGTTGCTATCAATTTATGAGGATCCGTATTTGTCATTTCATGATAAATTCGTGCACAGTTTTGCCGATCGTCCCAGTTAAAGAATCGATCAATCCGATCTCTGTAGTGCGCCTTTATATCGCAATTATTTTCTATATACTCTATAAGCAGTTGTACCATTTCATCATGGTTAGTGATCACCTCACCAAATCCATCCTTTTCAAAATCAAAATAGCCTTTTTCTTTTAAAATCGGTTCATATTGGTAGTAAATAATTGGTTTCTTTAAATATGCAAAATCAAACACAGCTGAGGAGTAATCGGTAATCATTAATGCACTTTCTTTATATAACGTCTGATACGATACTTCATCTGGTATGATTTTGAATGTATCTGTTTCTTCAAAATCTGCAATTTGCTGATATACATTTGGATGCGGTCTAAAAGAAAAACTGTATCCATTATCTCTCATAAACTGTGTCAATACAGGGTCTGTGAATAGTTTATACATACCTTGAAAGTAATTAGTGTCTATGAAAGATTCGTTATATTTTCTAGTCCAATCTGCTTGTTTTTTTGTAACAAGATATTGCCTCCATGTAAATGAAACCAAAATGTTCTTTTTTGGCGCAGATTCCAGATTGTCGAACCGTGCAAGACCAGTTAGTTTTAGCAATTCCTCGTTAAAATTAATCGAATCATTTAGAATATGATCATATTCACCGACAGTTGATGCGGTAAACATCGCAAAGTTATGGGCAATTTGATCATAAAGTACAGGTAGCGAATAAAGAATGATGCCATGTTGAATCATTGTTTGTCTCGTTGTTAGGAAGCCACTGTAATATTTAAATTGCTCACAAAATGACTTTGTTAAGTGTAAATGAGATGAAATAATCCGCTCAGAGCTGAACCATAATAAGAAAAATTCATCTGAAAGGTACTCAATGATCGCATCCCCAAAATCTTCTTTTAACCGATTGAAATCGGGGCATTCTTTGTCGATACAATAGTACTTTTCGATACCATCATCTTGCTGCATACTGTATTTAAACAAATGCTCAGCATTATCATCTGCTCTCGATCCACGGTCGAAAAACAACCAAATCCGCCTACTAAAACAATCTGGAATAGAATCAATAAACTGCTGTCGCAATTGAATTTGTGGCATGATGTTTTGCTGTGAATTATCAGTCAGTTCTGCTACGAGACTCGACTCTAGTGCCAATACTTTCTCTTTTGTATAGGGAATTACTTTGACCTGGCTATTGCCAGATTTTTCGATCAACCAATCCTTATGGAAGGCATACATACGATCGTAGTGATAGAGGCCAGATTTAAAAGAATAGCGTATGTTTGCTTCAACAGGGATATTATTAAAGCGAAACTGAAATGTAAATTCATTTTCTACTAGCTCTTCTAGTGGAACAACAATTTCAATTGCAAAGCATTGGAAAATCGTTTTTCCGAAACAGGCTCTGTCCTTTTTGGTGTAAGGAGATATTGTTGCAAAACACCTCTTATTACTTTGACTTAGTAAAGATACAGATAAATTCTCAATAGGCAATTCTGCACAATTATTGAAATGCCCCATCACATGAAGATGATTTTCTCTCACTTCAATATGCTGAACAAACACCTCATATTGCCGAAGTGAAAAGACTACCTCATCGCCGCTGTACACAAGGATATTTCCATTCTGGCGATCGTTCAGCCTGCTACACAAGATACCGTTCTCTTGTAGAAGCCAATAACGAAAATCTCTGTGTAAGAATGGAGAGAAAATAATCTCCTGGTCCACCAATCCAAACAAATTCATAAACCGTTTCTGCATCAGTTCAACAGGAAAATCGCCAAGATAATCTCGCTTGAAATTAGCTGCTTGAATGAGCTCATTTAACAAATACGCAACGACATGCTTTCTGTAAACCGTCATCCTCTTTTCAAGCAAACATTCCAACAGACTCATTTGATGTGCTACCCATTCACGGTCTTTCTGCTCTGAGTCCATGCTATCCTCAAAAGCTTTTAGTTTGCCCACAAAATACGTGACATTGTTGATGGCACCATAACTGACTTCATTTTCGATCATTTCTGTCAGCACAACCACTTCATCTTGCGTGCGATTCGATTTTCGGCGCAACACCGCTCGCAAACGGTCTGTTTTAAAAACGACGCCACAAAACGTCGTTTGAATCTTCGTTGGTTGTAACGCTAATTTGAAATGTTTCGATGTTTCATTAAATTTGAACTTGTTTGTATTTGGAAAGCCTAGCTCCGGTCTATGCAAATAGTGAACTGGTGTCGCCAGAAAATGCTCAATTTTCATTGCATCTAGTGCTGCTCGCACAACTTCAAAGAAATTGTCAGAAACAGCATCGCCTGCCTCCATGAACAACACAAAATTGGACGAAGTCTCCGTAAGTGCCGCACTTAAAGCCGCCATTCGGTGCTCCTCAGTCAAAGTCAACATGACGACCGACCCATTGGTAACACCAGTCTCAATTACCTGCTGATATTTACCAAAAGACAACGACTCACTACCACCACTCATCATAATCAACTGATCACAGGCTAACACGCCACGTTCCGTAATTAAACAACCAAACGTATCCAGAAGACCCGCATCATCGTTTACATAAACGACTGTTGTTATTGATGACGTACTCATATCACCACCACACTTTCTACTTTTTTTTAGAATTTATCCTTGTTCTACGTACTCAAAATGGTCAATGCTGTAGCCCTGCTTACGCACCATCGGCGCACGCATATGGACGATCTCATCATAGGAAAATGCATCGCTCCATAATACAGTACGGAACAGGTTGTCAATCATCTCCACATACTGATGCTCAGCGCCATCTACTAAATCATCTCCTTTGAAATAGGCAGATTTCGTGATGTAATCGGAATCTGTATATTTGAAAGCATTGATCATATCCTCAAGATAGTGCTCACCGTACTGGCTAGCCTCATCAAAGAAGGCAATCATATCACATTCAGTTTTGACCGCTTCAGTGAATTCAGACAACTGTATAAGTGTTTTTTCTGGATACTTCTGCCCATCAAACATTTCCTGCACCTTATCCGTCAACTGACCCACGACAACACACACCTTCCGCACCACAAAATCATTCGGAATCCCAACAAAATTCAAGAGCGTATTCATGCGGTGAAAGGAAGTTTCCGTATTCATCACTCTTCGCACACCATCAACCTGATGCTTGTAGATTGTCTCATCCGTGAAATCTCTGAAGATGTCCTTAACCTGACGCTGGTTCTTGATAATAAATACATTCGGGAAAGTTTCCCTGATCGCAGGACTATCATTTGATAGGACAATATTCCCAATCGCTTGTAGTTCATAAACACGATTAGCCATCATAGAACGGCTGTTTTTCACTGAATTCAGATTGACTGCCCAATCATACAACTTATGCAGTTTCTGCAAATCCGTATGGCCAATCGCTGGCGAAAGATAAGGGATATATTTTGCCGGGAAGAAATATCGTTCATCTCGTTGCCTGAAATTCCGATCAATAATTTTGAGAGTCTGACCCGCTGAAACAACACCATCAAAGATCGCTTCCATATCCAAAGTACGCCGTGGATATTTCCGGTAACAGGATCCAGCAAATAATACTGTGCCTTTCTGTTTTACCCCGTGCATCCCAATTGGATTGTGATAACAAGGTTCAATCCCAAATTGAAGCACGCTTACCCGGTCTGTTTGGCAATCAAGCTTGTACTGCGGAACCACTTCGATTGCAGTTGTGAAAATAGTATCACATTGCTTAGCAATATCAATAAAAATATCGTAATTGACAGGGTCTTCTTTTGAATAGAAGACAACCGGTATCCCCTTGCTTTTGTAGACATTCATAATACGCGAGAGACGTTTACGCATATCCAAGCGCTTCGGATTACCAAGACCAACCCATTCCTGTCCAAGTCCTTTCCAAGTGGAAACAACGATAAATACGTCCAGCCGGTCAAGATAATCCTTGTAATTATCCTCGGTGATATAGAACAGATTCGCTGCGCCTTCAAGTGAACGATAGAGAAACTCATCGGCAACAATACCAATATTCACATTTAAGCGCTGATAATACTTACTGCCATTACTCTCAGGAATTTGTGCTATTAAATCTTTGACACCCTGAAAGAAATCCGGGTCAGCCTGCTGATCGCGAACCGATAAATATTCCTCACTACTCATTGTCATCTGCCCTGAATCAGTTCCGGGAGAAACTGCTGTAATATCAAGCGATAAGTAACTCTGCACTTCACCCGCCGAAACACCATCTTTCAGTTCAGCAAGGGACTCCTTCTCAAAATCAAGTATCATTTCCTCTATAGCAATTTGCTCAGTCAATTCATACTTTCTGCGCAGTAACATTTCTAGCTGATTGTTACGCTCTTTCATCTCATCACCTACGGTATTTTTTTCGTAAATCCCAGAAGTATAGCGTGACCTTTCCCAGTTTCGAGGAACTCAGCGCCTGATACTTTCTCTTCATAACAGTCAGTTCACGGACTAGATTTTCATTTTCTAAGATTTTTTCATGATAGTCACAAAGCATATCCATTTCGTTTTTAGATTGCTCTATATGATTCTCTACCAATTGGATGGTTGCTTCTTTCTGCTCTGATAACTTCAACTGCCATGCACTAATCTCTGCCAGATAGTCACTTTCCTTATGTTGAATTACTTGCTCTAGTCCTGCAACAACTGGAGGATAACCACTCGTATCGCTTGGCGAAGTCGGTGCTCTTTCAAAGACAATCCCGAGCGAAGTGTGAAAGAACTGCATGGTCACAAAACGAAGTGAATGACCTTGGAATTCTGTAATATCGGAGAGGTAGAAAGCACTTCTACCACCAGCCGCCCTGCCGTAAGGCACGATCATAATCAAGCGCCCACGAGCTGACAGCCGGCTTGAGAGTAAAGCCAAATCATCTATTTGAACGTCAAACGTACCTGATAAAATAATTGAATGAAAAGTAGTGCCATCGCATGTCTGGTCATCTTGCCAATCTTGCTGAAATAACGCCACATAGGTCTTAAGCAGTGGTGTTTCCTTTTCTAATAGCCGCATCATCCGGTTATATGACTCATAGCCTGCCTCAAACCCAGTGACCTTCTTTGATTTTCTGCCTAGAAAAATGGGCAGATCAGCCTGCATATTCCCAACAACCAGCAATTGGTCACCTCTAATCTGTTCGTAAGCCCAATCAAAACAGACAGATTCAAAGGGTTTCATGGCCTCATTTTCTTTTGTATCTCGCATAAAACAACTTCTCCCTTATGGCACGAACGTTTCCTCTGAAAACGTTCGTTCCGGATGATAACCTGAACATAGAAAACCAGATAATTGTATATCGCCAACCCTTTGCATCGGTTCATCTATTTTTCTTAACAAAACTGTGATCGTGATAATGAAAGACAACCTGATCTTGAGGAGCAGACTGAGAGATAACTAAAGTGTACGCCTATAGATATCTAAAAACACTTTCTTCTCGTTCTCCCAGTTATACTTCTCGCGTGCATTCAGGCAATTGTTCTTCATTTGCTGGTATTCTGTAGGATGCTGTAGCAAATAATTGACGCCCTCAGCAATTGACACTGGGTCATGTGAATCAACACAAACGCCAATCTGTTCCGCGTCAACAACTTTCTGAATCTCTGGGAAGCTACAAGCAACGACTGGCACTTTAGACATGATATATTCAAATAATTTATTGGAAGAGGCTGAGTAATGATTAAAGCACACGTTATTGAGAACTTGAAACCCTAGAAAAGCATTTCTTGTGTACTTGAGTAAATCCTCAGCAGGTACCTTGGGCATGAATTTGATGCGGTCTTCAAGACCTTTTTCCAGAACCATTTGTTCAAGTTCTGGCTTAATTCTACCATCTCCGATAAAGACAAGTATGCCCCTTTTCATCAGCGGAACAGCTTCAACGAGCTTATCTAAACCCCGCCCGATTTGAATGCCGCCTTGATAGAGGAGAATTGGTGTTTCTGAGTCAATCCCAAGCTCTGCGTGGAGGTCAACCCGCTCATGATCCTGACTAACGAGTTTAAATGGATAATTATGAACCACTTCTGGGTAGGTACCATAAAGATTGCTAACATGCTCGGCTCTCGTATGATTTTCGTGAATGAAGGTATCGACAAAGCGAAGGTATTTCTTCTCCATCCATCCGTAGATAGGGCTGTCATACCCTGTACGTCCCGTCTGAACTTCATGGGAATCATAAATCAACTTACTTCGGCGTAGAATTTTCGCACTCAAAATCCCTTGTGGTACTGTATTTAAATCATTGGAATGGACAATATCATACTTCTTCCGAACACCATGCCATACCATTCCGAGAAATATTTTCCCTCTCGTGACGATCACGCGGAACTTTCGTGATAGCAAAAGACCCACCAAGACCACCACAAACAAGGTAATCCAAGTCAATTGCCATAGACCAAAAAAAAGCATCAGTAAGCAGATGCCCATGAATAGAATATTCTTTTTTGCGAGTCGAGCAATCGCAGCAATTGCAGTAATCAACCGTACCTGATTACTGACTCTTGTGACAGTAAAACCTTCTTGGATTGTTTCCTTCTTCCTCAGTCCGGGAATCTTCGGATCATAAATTGCCACAAGGTCAACCGAATAACCCGCATCAGCAAGTGCAGTACACTCACGCATAACTCGAGCATCATTCGTGAAATGATTCCAAACAAACATGCATACTTTTTTCCCAGTCATTCTAATCCTCCAGCAAATGTAGTAACTTTTGTATATTGATTTCCCAATTGAAATGCGCCTTGGCAAATTCGTGACCATTCTCGCCCAATTGCTTTCTGAGTGCTTGATTCTCTGCTAGTTGTAACAGTGCCTCACTAATCCCTTTAACACTACGATCAGATGGAATGAGTCCACTGCCTGCCTTCTCAACGATTGCTTTAGAATTCCCTGAGATATCACCAAGAATAGGCGTTCCCATCCCCATATAATCGATTTCTTTTCCCGGTAAAACTGTGTCAAAGAAATGTACGTCGACAAGACTGACAAAGGCAATATCCGCTTCCGCCACTTTCCCCAGTGTTTCTCTCCGGTTGAGCGCACCACAAAAAGCAATATTCCTCATTGCGCTTTCTTTAATTTGTTGGACGATACTATTTTTATGGAAACCATAGCCGATAATTTCAAAGCAGATAGATGAATTCTCTTGCAAATGCGTTGCGATATCAAATAACTTCTGGATATTCTGAGCAAGTCCGATGTTCCCGGTGTAAATCACTTTAACAGGACCCGTAGGCTCATCATCAAATGGTTTAAACTGAGCTAACTCTTCCTTAGAAAGAGAATTCGGCATGTAGACCAGTTCCTTGTCAGGAAAATCATTCTTGATAATATCCCTGAATCCTTCACTATTGATAATCACATGATCAGAAATCTTGACCATGTGCATTTCTACACGATGGGCCAGACTAACAATAACCTTGTTTGAGAACAAATTAGTTCCTCTGAGCGAGACGGTCGACATATCGCGAATATCAGTAATCAAGATTGCCTTAAACTTCCACTTCGCTAGCATTCCCGCAAAAGCAGAAAACAATGGCGGAATCGTGCAAAAAACAACATCATATTCTTGCTCCTGCCGAAAGATCGTTTTCATTAGCATGAACATCGACTTAAAATAAAAAAATAAGCGATTGGCAATGCTCGTCGAATACTTCCGTGCCCTCAGCTTAATTCGGATGACATCTTTCTCATCAACTTCATCCTCATACCAAAAGTCAGGCTTCTCATATAGACTTTGATTCGGATAACCGGGTTCACAAGTCAACACGTTCACCGAATGGCCTTCCTTCTTCAAAAGCAGGTAAATGTTTTTCGCACGATTTGCTGCGCTCCCTATTTCAGGGTAAAAATTCAATGATATTAGCAATACTTTTTTCAAGAAACTCTTCCTTTTTACATCTATTTTGCTTACGGTACCGCTAAAATATGATCAACCAAAGAACCCTCCGCCTTCCTTACGGAAGTTGCCGATGATACTCTATTTATTGTACTGAGACATCCGATGACGATGCAGAAACATCGCTATGTACGAGTGTCTGAACTTCCTACACTACACCTGCCATGAAATATTTTTCAGCAAAGAAACGAGCCGAAAACACGACTTCGTTATCTGTCATCGAGTATTGGCTCAAATGGTTATGATGATAGAATTTCCTTGCTTCTGCCACTCCATAAACTGATTGTTGTCAGTACTTACGAATAAGTTCCAAACTCTTTCTGTTAATTTTAGTGTAAGCCACTCCTATTGTAAAGGGGTTATGGCCGATAAAGACGCTGACAAACCTGTGGAAATAAATGAAATGATTGTAATTATTGTCATTATTAAAACTGACCGTTTCTTCATTGTGTTAATCCGGTTGACACTAGTGTCTGTTTCTATGTATTGTTTTGCAGAGGAAATGGTGGGTTTTAGAAGCAAAGATTGTAAACCATGCTATCGGCATTACGCGACATATGGTTGAAACTCGATGATAAAACCGCGGTGATTCATCTAACAATGTAAGAACCAAATCATGCCAATTCAGCATGTAGTGAAAATGGATGTGGTTAGTCACTTGATAGACAAGAAATCCAAACCACAAAACTTGATTGTGATTTGGATTGGTTTGACGGGGCACTTAGTGATAGGTATACAGCTGATACAGTTCCAAGAACATTCCCCGAGTAATGGCACTACAACTGAATTTGGTGCCACTACGGTACTGTAGATGTGATCGCCTTAGTCCAACGGTTTTCACTAAGAACAAATACTAAACTAAGGTGGACATTGGTAGCGGATAACCGCTTCTGGATCATACTGCTGCATTTAATTGAAGAGAAGAAACAA
>JAVBKB010000065.1:0-25752 GCA_031554275.1 Caryophanales bacterium
TTCTCTCAACAAATCATTTAACAGAGGATTTCTCAATTTCATTCAACAATGTAAAGCTTAGAGTTGCATTGCTGAATGAAATGGGGAATGTCCACTTGTTCATGAGATTTGTGAGAGATGTTCAACAAGACCTATCAAATAATACTGCAAATGATAGTCTTCCACCTATTATACAATAACATAACTAAAATCGGGTAATATTCACCACAAGTGATCATTTTCACAGACTCTGAATACAGGTCTGACAAAAAACACTGTCTAATTTTCACCGCACGCCGATGTTAGAATAGTTACCTAACTTTTGGGTTCAGTTCAATACTAGACAGTGTGCTTTCTTAAATCTCTTCTGGTTATCTTCTTAATCCAAGCTTAGTAATCAATTCACGGTAACGAGTTACGTCCTTATTACGTAAGTAAGTCAACAGGTTACGTCTCTTACCTACCATTTTCAAAAGACCACGACGTGAATGGTGATCCTTCTTATGGAAACGCAAGTGATCATTCAGTGTATTGATTGCTTCAGTTAGGACAGCGATTTGAACTTCTGGAGATCCAGTATCGCTTTCATGTACTTTGTACTCAGCGATAATTTCCTGCTTACGTTCATTTGTCATTGCCATCCGATCCACCTCCTTTACTTTCATCCCCATTTTCCCAGCAAGCGTTGGTGATTCGCCCTGCCACGAAAAGGTTTTGTACAACGATATTTAGAATACCTTTATTTACGCTAAATTGCAAGTGATAATAAAATTATTTAGTAATTGAGTTGATTTGGATATTGCTTTTGACTAACTGTGTTTAAAGGACTTTGGATGATGAAATCGACTCAATTCCAATCCGATTCTTCAAACCAAACTCTCGACACAGCTACAACCATAGTCATATTTTATTCTTCAGTAATTTCAACCTGATCAACTTTTGAATTTACATCAAGTCCATATGCAGCACGGATTTTCTCTGCAATTTCATTGCAAATCACAGGATTTTCTTTCAAAAACTGCTTCGCATTCTCACGACCTTGACCTAGCTTCTCACCGTTGTATGCATACCATGCTCCACTCTTGTTGACAATATCCATATCGCTAGCTAGATCAACGATTTCGCCTTCTTTAGAGATGCCTTCCCCATACATGATATCTACTTCAGCCACTTTAAATGGTGGCGCAACTTTATTCTTAACTACCTTAATCTTGGTTTTGTTACCAACAATGTCAACACCATTCTTCAACTGTTCCGCACGGCGAACTTCTAATCGAATAGTTGCATAGAATTTCAATGCTCGTCCACCAGGTGTTACTTCTGGATTTCCAAACATAACGCCTACTTTCTCACGAATTTGGTTGATAAATATCGAAATTGTTTTCTGTTTACTAATTGAACCAGATAATTTACGCATTGCTTGTGACATTAGACGAGCTTGCAATCCAACGTGGCTATCACCCATTTCGCCTTCTATTTCCGCTTTCGGAACAAGTGCAGCCACAGAATCCACAACAATAATTTCGACTGCTCCACTTCGTACGAGCGCTTCAGCTATTTCTAATGCTTGCTCACCTGTATCAGGCTGAGATAACAGTAATTCATTGATGTTCACACCTAGCTTTTGTGCATAGACAGGATCGAGAGCATGTTCAGCATCGATAAAAGCTGCGATTCCACCACGTGATTGCACTTCTGCTATAGCATGTAAGGCTACAGTTGTTTTCCCTGAGCTTTCAGGTCCATATATTTCAATAATCCTTCCACGAGGGTAACCGCCAACTCCCAGAGCTGCATCAAGTGCTAAAGAACCACTAGGGCATGTTAAAACATGATGATCCGTATGCTCACCCAATTTCATAATTGATCCTTTACCAAATTGCTTTTCAATATCCATCAGTGCTTTATCTAATGCTGCTTTACGCTTATCATCCATTTAAAAAATCCCCCTAAATTTGTTTGCCAAAAATATTATAACTTGATTTTTGTATAATTACAAGAAAAATATCGAACGTTTATTCGTAAATTTTAAATCGCAAATTATTGATTTTCCATAAGAAAATTTTGATCTTTTAGAATAAAAAAATGTGGAAATTTGAAAAATCACAAAATTACAAACAATTCTACTTAACAAAAATTCAAACACTTGATCCCTCATAATCTACTTTTCGAGGTGCTTAATTAAGCAATACAAAGCGTTTTTGACTGCTGAAACTCGATTCATAGAACGGATTCTCCCAAGCTTTAATTGCTTCACAAAGCTATCGCCATCTTTAAAAGAAAATCCAATGAACACTGTGCCAACTGGTTTGCCTTCCAACTCATCGGGTCCTGCAACTCCAGTGAAGCTCACGCCAATGTCTGCTTGAAACTTTTCTCGCACACAAATCGCCATCTCTTCGGCACACTCACCACTGACAGCACCAAACTGACGAATAGTGCTTTCTCGCACACCAAGGTTCTGGTGCTTGACATCATTCGAGTAAGTAACCATTCCACCTGAAAAAATCTCACTCGCACCAGCACAGCTAGTAATCTCCTGCTGAAAAAGACCTCCTGTTAAACTTTCAGCTGCTGTCACTGTCAGCCCTTTTTGCTTGAGCAAGTGAACACATTTCTCTATTAAAGTAGTCGAATCGTAGCCATAGAAGAATTCTCCCACACGTTCGATAATAGACTTTTCGACTGCTGCCAGCATCTGCATCGCTGATTCGAAATCTGCTTTTGCGGTTATTCTGAGTGTAACTTCACCATCAGAAGCCAAGGGTGCAATGGTTGGATTCGTTTGATTCTCGAGCAGATCTGAAATTTTTGTTTCGAGAACAGATTCTCCAATACCGAAAAATCTTAGCACTCTTGAATGAATCGTGTTTGTCTCATTTGCTAATTTCGCAAGGTAAGGAGCCGCAAAATTTGCAAACATCGGTTCCATTTCGGATGGTGGACCAGGTAGCAACATGTAAGTTTTGTTATTTTTGCGAAGAACGATCCCTGGCGCCATGCCATGTTGATTTGGCAGAACATCAGCACCATCAAATACAAGTGCCTGCTTTCTGTTATTTTCCGTCATCACTCTTCCAACTCTTTTGTAATGATCCTCAATATGTTGTATTGCTTCATCGTGAAAAACCAAGTCAACTTTCAAGTAATCAGCAATTGTTTCCTTAGTTAAATCATCTTTAGTTGGTCCTAAACCACCAGTAAAAATAATGATGTCAGCTCTCGTTTCAGCCACTTGAATCGCACTCAGCAAGCGTTTTGCATTATCACCGACTACTGTATGAAAATACACCCCTATGCCCAATTCAGCAAGTTTACTCGATATGAAACGCGCATTCGTATTCACAATCTGTCCTAATAATAATTCTGACCCAACTGCAATGATTTCTGTATTCATTTAAATTGACCTCCCGATTTCTATTCCTCGAAAAAATAGTATATCTTTCACGATAAATATAGTTTAGCAAAGCAGTATGGAAAAAAATTTCCGCAATCACTCATTATTTTAACGACTCTAATCCTAATTGTCGTTAGAAATGCAACTTAAAACTCCCGATTAAATTTTCAAAGACAAGGAATAATTTACGACGGATAGCGGGACTATCCTAGAAAATTATGACGAAGTATTTGGGAATCTTAGCGAGTTTAAAGTTGCATTTCTAACGACAATTAGGATAAATGCAATCCTCAAGAAAGAAGGTGAGAAAAACATTGATAAGCTGAGTTAATGAAAAATGGTTCTTCCAGAGAAGGATTGCATTTTTCTATCAGCTAAGTGTTTTCTCACCTGCTACAAAGATATTTTATTTAGAATTCAAAAACGTATGGCGATTCACCCAGAAAATATCCCATCCAGACCATAACGTAATCAACACAGCAGCTACCATTGAAATAACATCCATTGGAAAACTGCCAAAAGGAACATTATGTAACAAACAAATTACTACTGCGATAATCTGAATCCAGGTTTTGATCTTTCCTAACATGGCTGCTGCGACAACTTCCCCTTCAACGGCCAATACAAGCCGTAATCCAGTGACTGCGAATTCTCGAGAAATGATGAGTGCAGCCATCCATGAGTATGTCAAGTTAAGATCTACTAAAATGATTAGGGCGATTCCAATAAGTAATTTATCCGCTAAAGGATCAAGGAATTTACCTAAGTTAGTTACAAGATTGTTCTTTCTAGCTATATATCCATCTATCCAATCAGTGATAGATGCAATTATGAAAAAGATTGTACCCACTAAGTGTGCAACCGGCAGACTCTGTGACCCTATTTCCAAATTGCCCCAATCCGGCACTAGCATGATCATCATAAAAACAGGTAATAAGCAGATCCGAGAAATTGTTATTTTGTTTGGTAAATTCATTTACTTTCCCCCAAGGTTTATAAAGCGTGAAAGTCGTAGCAAAGTCTTCTTGGCGAATTTGCCAGCTTACTTTGTCGAAACTTTTACAAATGATTTGCATAACTTATTCATCACACTCATAACCAAAACAAGTATCATTCATTATTGAACAAATTTAATTTCAATGGTTTGTGTTGTTGTTTTTGTAGGATCAACTTGATATATCAATTCTTCATCATTAATAAAGATTTTTGTGTGCTGTGCTTTCCCTGTTCTAATGGAAACACTTGCCTCGCCCGTTAGATCAAAAACCTGAGATGCATCCTGAGCAAGCGTTCCTTGGAAAATCTCCGCACTTGGTTTCTTAATACTGACCCACACATTGTTTGTAGAAAGAACCTTTACATTGAAGGTTGTAGCACTCTTCAATTCATAAATAGATGTATTGTTTTTGCCACTAGAAACGAATGTAAGTGTCTGTTTTGGAGTAACCGGCGGCGGTAGTTCTTCCTTCGGCTGTTCCTTTGGTTCTTCTTTTACTTCAGGTTTGGTTTCGTTTGTTTTTCCTCCATTACCTTCCTTTGATTGTTCAATGATCACTTGCGTATTTTCTTTGACATTTTCATTATTATCTTTGTAAAACCTATCAAATAAAAAATAAATCAAGGCTGCTCCAACAATTGCGGAAACAACCAGAATGATTTTCGGAAGTAATTTAAGCCATTTCGACTCAGTAACTTGTGGAGTAATATTTTGAACTGTAGTAGAACGCGTTGACTCCTCGTCAATAACTGAAGCAGGTATCTCATTCTGAAAGGTTGCAAATAGTTCATCAGGATTTAGCCCAACTGTTTCTGCATATTGTCGAATGAAAACTCTAGTATAGAAACTGCCAGGAAGGACTGAAAAATTATCATCTTCAATTGCCTGCAAAAAACGCGTTTGAATCTTCGTGTGTTCTTGCATATAATCGAGATTATATCCTTTTTCATTCCTTGCAGCTTTCAAAGTACTTCCTACACTCATTGTTGCACCTGCCTATCCATTTTCTTTATTCATAAAATCCATAATCATTTGGGTCTAGATGGTTGATGATCTCTTCATTTGGTAAATTGCGCAACTCAATAATAGTATCAAATTCATTAATCTTATAATGGGTATTTTGACAGAAAATATCCGGGTGTTCAATCACTGTTTTCAATTTCCGACTAATTATTTCACGAATAAGATGCAAATGCTGTTCAGTGGACCGTGTGGAGACAACGCCATCAATGATATAGACATTGTTTGGGTCGTATTCACGATGGAAAAGTGAATTGCGTATTGTCTGCTTTAAAAGGGTAGAGGATACAAATAGCCATTGCTTATTCGCACAAACACTGGCAGCGACAATAGACTCAGTTTTCCCAACTCTGGGGAGTCCTCTTATCCCAATCAGTTTCGTAGAATCATCTTTCAAAAGCTCTGCCAAGAAATCAACAACAATCCCCAATTCATCTCTTGTAAAGCTGAAGGTATGTGGGCATTCATCATTTCGGACTATGTACCTGCCATGTCTAACTGCCAGGCGATCTAGGAGAGTTGGTTTGCGGATTTTGATTAATTTAATTGGCTCCATTGTGCTCAAAATTGATTCAAGTCTTTCGATTGAAGTTTGATCTGGAACATTAACCAAAATACCTCGGCGATTCTCGTGAACACCGTTGATGGTTTCAATATTAATTTTCAACAAGCCCATTAGCGAGGCAATTTCTCCCAACAACCCAGGCCTATTTTGTAGAATTTCATATTCAACATAATATTCATTGTTTTTCACGGAAACCCACCCGTATCCCTATCGTTATATTATAAATGATATCTTTCAAATAGAAAAGGACATCTCAGAAAAATATTCAAACAAATGTCGATTACCGGCAATATTTTTACTAAAATGCTTTAAATTTTCTTTGTCTTATGGATTTCAAAACAAGCGGGTCAAAGTATGATTATTTCCTGCCACTTGTGAATTTTGAAACCAGTGATGATGATCAAGTCCTGGGAGACCGTTTCAAGCTCATGAATTTCGAAACCAACCACCATTCAATTTAAATATTTGACCCGAAATGTAACTTGCTTGATCTGAAAGCAAAAATGAAACTGCCTTCGCAACTTCGGCAGGCATTCCAAGTCTTTTCAAGGGAATTTCATCAACCAATTGTTCTAGCTCTTCTGGAGTAAAACCTGCTAACATTTTGGTGGATATCGCTCCTGGAGCAACTGCATTCACTCTAATACCGGATGGAGCTACCTCTTTACTCAATGCCTTTACGAAAGCATTTTGCCCACCTTTAACCATTGAATATAACACTTCGCAGGATGCTCCAACCTCTCCCCAAACTGATGTGATCGCAACAATATTTCCTGACTTTTTCGCAATCAGTTTTGGTAACAATAGCTGCACCAATTGATAGAATGCGTTGATTTGGTGATAGACAAAACGTTCTACCTCATGTCTTGGGATCTCAGAAACTAGTCCATAGACACTAGTTCCACTTGCCAAAACAATCGCATCCAATTGATCGATACCTGCAATAATTTTCAAAAAACCAGCTGGTTCTTCAAGATTGGCATGAAGCTTGTGAATTGTTCCTGTTGGGCAACTGGCTATTAATTGATCAATAGCTAGTTCATTTTCATTGTAATGAGCATAAACAGTGTATCCACAATGTACCAACTCCAAAGCAGTAGCGAAACCAATATCTCCACTTGCACCAGTCACTAAGGCAAATTTTCTCATGTAGATCCCCTCATAAACTTAATAAGGCTATTATCTTATAAGATAATAGCCCTTTCAATAGGTTTATCGCTTTCCTTTGATATAGGGTGTTCCAAGCGCAGCAGGTGCATCCGCTCGACCAATGAAACCAGCTAAAGCTAGAATTGTTAAAACATACGGGAGTATCTCTAATATGAAAGGTGAAATCTCTTTGATCCCTGGCAAGAATGACCCAATTACACCTAGGGATTGCGCTAAACCAAAGAATAATGCTGCTCCCAATGCACCAAGTGGGTGCCATTTGCCGAAGATCATTGCTGCTAACGCAATGAATCCTTGCCCAGCAATTGTCCCATGATAGAAATTCGAAGTGATTGTTTGTGCAAACACTGCACCACCCAGTGCACCCAACATTCCACTAAGCGTAACTGCAATGTAGCGGATTCGTGCAACATTAACCCCAGCTGTATCTGCAGCCATTGGGTGTTCACCAACTGCACGAAGTCGCAGTCCGAATGATGTTTTATAAATAATCACCCAGACGAGTACCGCAACTGCAATCGATAGCCAAAAAGTCCAATAGAAGTCTTTAAAAACAATTGGCCCAATAAAGGGGATGTCTTCTAATCCTGGAATACTATTTTTAGCAAAAGGAGTTGTAATATTTGGTGACTGGCCTGCATTGTATAACTTCTTGATTAAATACATGCAGCCTCCTAGCGCTAGCATATTAAGCGCCATTCCACTCACAACCTGATCGGCTCGAAGAGAAATCGATGCTACAGCATGTAATAATGAGAATAAGCCACCAACAATGATTGCTACTAGTAATGCTAACCAAGGGGTTGCCTCGCCAAAAACATCTGCAAAGCTCAGGTTAAAGATTACGGCAGCACATGCACCAATGATCATCAATCCTTCGAGAGCGATGTTGACAACGCCTGAACGTTCCGAGAACACACCTCCTAAAGCTGTGAAAATCAAAGGTGGTGAATAGAAGAATAATGCAGGAATGAGAATATAGAAAAAATCAAACACACTCATTTAATTCGCCTCCCTTTTATCGAATTTATCCAGAAGGTATCGAATTATATAGTTGATTGCTACAAAGAAAATGATTATTGCAATCACAACTGAAATGATTTCAGTTGGAGCTATTTTGGTGAAATTATAATCACCGCCACCAACTTTAAGTCCAGCAAAAAGAAATGCAGCGAGAAGGATTCCAAACGGATTATTGGCACCTAGTAATGCCACAGCAATTCCATCAAAGCCAACACCTGTAAAGCTTGTTGGTTTAGCTAAGTAACCAAAACCACCAAGAACCTCCATTGAACCCGCGATCCCTGCCAATGCACCAGAAATCATCATTGAGTAAATAATATTCCGATTTACATTCATTCCTGCATACTGTGAAGCGTACTGGTTCAAACCAACTGCGCGAAATTCATACCCTTTGGTCGTGCGATCAATTAAGAACCAGATAAGTACGACTGCAACTAATGCAACGAAAATACCATTATGCATAGTAGAAAATTCAGTCAGTTTCCGAAAGGGTTCCGATACCAATTTAGCTGAATCATAGATATTTTCTGTCCGTTCTTTATTCGCAGTTAGTACGTTACCTACGAGATATGCAGCTGTTTTCAAAGCAATATAATTCATCATGATTGTTACGACAACCTCATGAACCCGCAGTTTTGCTTTTAAAAATCCTGGAATGAAACCCCAGGCAGCCCCAGCGATTGCTGCTCCAATAATGGCTAAGGGTAGATGGATAACCATCGGGAGTTGAAATGAAGTACCGATCCAGGCAGCAGCAACCATCCCCATAATAAACTGTCCTTCGACACCAATATTGAAAAGACCAGACTTAAAAGCAAATGCAACAGCAAGTCCCGCCAGAATCAAAGGTGTTGCCCTTCGAACGATTTCACCAGCATTATAAATATCACCAAAGATACTTGTGAAAAGCGTTTGATAACCTTGAACGGGATCATAACCGCCAATAAACATGATGATAGCACCAACAAGTAGACCAAGAATAACTGCAATGGTTGGAACCAAAAAACTTTTCAAATATTTATACATGGTTTTGAGTCTCCTTTTCCCTACTCGCACCAGCCATTAATAATCCTAACTCCATTTCAGTAACCTTATTCGGATCAACAATTGTCACGATTGCGCCCTCAAACATGACAGCAATACGATCACTCAAACCGAAGATTTCGTCTAGTTCAAAGGAGACAAGTAGTACGGCTTTACCCTTATCTCGTTGCTCCAGGATTCGCTGATGAATGTACTCAATGGCCCCAACATCAAGGCCCCTTGTAGGCTGTGATGCAATCAGTAAGCTTGGCTCACGATCTATTTCTCGCGCAATAATCGCTTTCTGTTGGTTTCCGCCAGACAATGAACGTGCAAGTACATTTTCACTCGGAGTTCTCACATCAAATTCTTTAATCAACTCCCTAGCTTTTTTTCGAATTTCAGAAAACTGTAAAACCCCTACTTTTGCATGTGGTTTTTGATAATAGGTTTGCAAAACGATATTTTCCGCAACTGGAAAATCAAGTAGCAATCCATGTTTATGACGATCAGCAGGGATGTGCCCAACACCAAGTTCCGTTATCTGCCTTGGCTTTTTCCCGTGAATTTCTGTGCCATTAATCTTAATAGACCCCGATTCAATTTTGATTAAACCAGTTATTGCTTCTACAAGTTCTTTTTGTCCATTACCATCAACACCAGCAATCCCCACTATTTCTCCTGCCCTTATGGATAGCGCTAATTGCTTCAATAGAAATAGACCTCGCTGGTCTTTCACAGAGAGGTCTTTGATTTCTAAAACCGTTTCTGCAGGCTGTGCTATTGATTTATTAATTTTGAAAGAAACCTCTCGCCCTACCATTAAATTTGCTAGTTCATGTTCATTGGTTTCTTTTGTCACCAGAGTTTGAATACCCTTTCCTTTTCTAATCACAGTCACGCGATCACTGACTTCCATAATTTCTTTTAATTTATGTGTGATTAAAATAATTGATTTTCCTTCATTTATTAGATTTTTCATAATTTGCATGAGCTCTTTAATCTCTTGAGGTGTCAAAACAGCTGTTGGTTCGTCAAAAATTAGAATATCAGCTCCGCGATAAAGCGTTTTGATAATCTCAATTCTCTGTTGCATGCCAACTGAAACATCTGAAATCTTTGCGAAGGGATCAATATCTAAGCTATACTTTTCAGAAAGCTTTTTCAGTTTCTCGGCAGCTATTTTGACGTTGAGAATACCCCTTTTTGTCTCCTCTTGACCAAGGATGATATTTTCAGTCACTGTGAACGGATTTACGAGCATGAAGTGCTGATGAACCATTCCAATACCAAGTTCATTTGCAATATTGGGATTTGTAATTTTGACAGCTCGACCATTAACTTTGATTTCACCAGCATCGGGTTGGTACAATCCAAATAGAACATTCATTAATGTAGATTTTCCTGCGCCATTCTCTCCCAATAAGGCATGGATCTCTCCACGCTTCACTTGTAAAGTTATCTGATCGTTTGCAATAAACTTGCCAAATTCCTTTCGGATGTTTAACATCTCAATAGCATATTCCAAGCAAACACGCCCCTTTATTCTCAAAATAAATTAGTTTTGTATTTTAATAGAGATATTAATACAAAATTCCATTTAAATAGACAATATCAAAATATCAGATACAAGTAAAATGATTGATTTTGTAGACCACTTTTTTGCCGAAAGAGTGTGCTATAATAATTCGAATACTTTAAAATAGGTGGCATTATGGCGAAACAAAAAAAACGTTCAAGGAAAAGAAAAAACCCAGGTTCGATTCGGACAATTCAATTTGAAATTATCGGGCTAATTCTGATTGCTTTCTCGATTATCTCGTTTGCAAATTTCGGAGCAGTTTCTAAAGCAGGTCGCTTCGTCGCTGCTTTTTTCGTTGGAAACTGGTCGCTTATCATTTTTATTGGATTAATAATTGTTGGCGCTTATTTAATGGTAAAGAGAGATATACCTGATTTTTGGAACCGACAACTATTTGGTGTTTACTTCATCATTATTGCTGTCTTATTGTTGGTGCATATTTCATCAGTATCTAATCAAACGATTCCATATGATAATGAACATCGTAGTGTGATTGTTCAAACGTGGAAACACTTCTGGGCTAATGTGATCGATGCCGAAAATGAGCTAGATATGGGTGGAGGTATGATCGGAGCGATCATGTATGCAACATTCCACTTCCTCTTCGATACTATTGGTAGCAAAATTGTTGCCTTTGTGATGATAATGATTGGTTTTATTTTGATGACTGGTTTGAGCTTTAAGGAAATCTTACTCAAGGTTTCACGACCAACAGCAAAGTTTGCCAAAAGCCAATGGTCCGCAATGTCAACTGATGTGAAAAGTCGTCTTGAAAAATCAAAGAATGCAGATGTTCCTACGCTTGAAGTTGACAATAAGGAAATATTTGATGTTGAAGCAGGAAAACAAACGCTTTCAGAACAAGCTGCCCCAGTTGAAAACGAAATTATTATTAAACATTTTGCAGACAACATTGATCAACCTAGTTCAGAAAACAATGTGAATGTGGATAAACAAAAACTAACACAACAAATGACTTTTAATACTGTAGAAAATTATGATTATCAGCTTCCACCTATTACATTATTGGATCATGCTAAGAAAACGGATCAACGTGGTGCAATGAGCAAGATAAATGAGAATGCCAAGAAATTGGAGCAAACCCTTTTGAGCTTTGGTGTAAAGGCTAAAGTGACTCAGATACACTTGGGTCCTGCTGTAACTCAGTATGAAGTCTATCCAGAAGCAGGCGTTAAAGTGAGCCGAATCGTTGCGCTAACAGATGATATTGCGCTGGCACTTGCAGCCAGAGATATTCGGATTGAAGCTCCTATTCCAGGAAAATCTGCAGTTGGTATTGAAGTTCCAAATCCTGAGGTATCAATGGTCTCATTGCGGGAAGTTCTGGACGAACAACCTGGTGATGGAAGTAAAGGGCTACTCTCTTTTGCACTTGGTAGAGATATTGCAGGCACTCCAATTTGTGCTGAGCTGAACAAAATGCCTCACTTACTGGTAGCAGGTTCAACAGGTAGCGGAAAGAGTGTATGCATAAACGGGATTATTACAAGCATTTTGATGAGGGCAAAACCACAGGAAGTTAAGATGATGATGATTGATCCGAAGATGGTTGAGCTAAACGTCTATAATGGCATCCCTCATTTGCTAGCACCAGTTGTTACTGACCCCAAACGTGCAGCAAATGCGCTTAAGAAAATAGTAAGTGAAATGGAACGCAGATACGAACTTTTCTCAGCATCAGGTGCAAGAAATATTGAAGGCTACAATGACTTAGTGCGTCGGAATAATGTGTTAGATGGTGATGATCAGCCACCACTCCCGTTTATTGTAGTACTTGTGGATGAGTTAGCAGACTTGATGATGGTTGCATCTTCTGAAGTTGAGGACGCCATTATTAGGCTGGCACAAATGGCTCGAGCCGCTGGGATCCATTTAATCATTGCTACACAACGACCTTCTGTTGACGTCATCACCGGGATTATCAAAGCAAATATACCATCTAGGATTGCATTTGCTGTTTCATCAAGCGTTGACTCCAGAACCATCCTTGACATGGGTGGAGCAGAGAAACTGCTTGGCAGAGGTGATATGTTATTCTTCCCTGTCGGCGCAACAAAACCAGTCCGTGTTCAAGGGGCATTTCTATCTGATAAAGAAGTTGAAAATGTTGTCGAATATGTTATTGCTCAGCAAAAAGCGCAGTATCAAGAAGAAATGATTCCTGAGGAAGTTACAGAGACAATCAATGAATCCTCTGATGATCTGTATGATGATGCCGTGAATCTGGTTGTCGAAATGCAAACAGCTTCTGTGTCTTTGCTTCAAAGAAGATTTCGAATCGGCTACTCACGTGCTGCACGTTTGATTGATGAAATGGAAGCTAGAAATGTTGTCGGTCCTTATGAGGGCAGCAAACCAAGAAACGTTTTGCTTTCCAAACCCAGCGAAAGAAATGCAGAATAAACATGTAAACGGAAGATTTTTTGTCGAATTTTGTATATAATCCTTATAATTTATTTGTTATGAAAAAAATGTTATATTATCGTTGTTCACAATGAACAACGATTTTTTTATGTTTTTCAACAAAAAAATTATTGGAGGGAAAAGCGTTGAAAAAACTTAGTTTGATTTTAATCATGTTAATAACCACTGCAACAATTCTTGGTGCATGTGGTAAGAAGGAAGACAGCGACAAAACTACAGAGCAAAATGGTTCTACAAAAACAGAATTCAAAGTTGCAATGGTAACTGATGTTGGTGGTGTTGATGATAAATCATTTAACCAATCAGCTTGGGAAGGTTTAAAAGAGTTTGGTAAGGAGAATAAGTTAACTGAAAAAGAAGGCTTCGACTACGCACAATCGGCTTCGGATGCAGATTATTTACCGAATCTAACAAGACTTTCGAAAGCAGATTTCGATCTAGTTTATGGCATTGGATTTCTCATGAAAGAAGCAGTCACTAATGCCGCAAATGAAAATCCAAAAACCAACTTTGCAATAGTGGATGAAGAAATAACTGGTAAAAAGAATGTAGCGAGTATCAAGTTTGCGGAACATGAAGGTTCGTACTTAGTGGGCGTCGTTGCTGCAATGCAAACAAAGACTAAAAAGGTTGGTTTTGTAGGTGGTGTAGACATGCCACTTATTCAAAAATTTGAAGAAGGCTTCAAAGCAGGAGTGAAAGCAGTAGATCCAGCTATCGAAGTAGTTGTCAAATATACTGGTGCTTTTGACAAGCCTGAGTTAGGGAAAACAACCGCTGCTGCTATGTATAAATCTGATATTGATATCATCTATCATGCATCAGGTGGTACTGGAAATGGTGTTTTCTCTGAAGCGAAAAGCATTAAAGAGGCAGACCCTTCAAGAGATATTTGGGTGATCGGAGTAGACAAAGACCAAGCTCCTGAGGGCCTTTTGAAAGATGGCAAAACAAATATCACACTCACATCCATGATCAAGCGCGTTGATATTGCAGTAAATGACGTTGCCACTAAAGCGATGGATGGCAAATTCCCTGGCGGTGAAGTGATTTCTTATGATTTGAAATCTAATGGCGTTGGCATTGCACCAACAAAGGATAACCTTTCGGATGAAATTCTCAAAAAAGTTGATGAATATGCAGGTAAGATCAAATCTGGAGAAATTAAAGTCCCATTTGAAAGAAAGTAAACGTATGTGAAAGCACAGTTTATAAACCTGTATGCAAGATGGAAACTGATAGTTGAGAAATAACTAAAGTGGACGATGCGTAATCCATTCAAGTGAAAGAACGGTTTGCCGAAATTCACAAGTATGCGGTTGAGTCAAACTGATTTCACTCCAACTTCTATAGTCAATTCAACATGAAAATATGCTGGAACATAAGTTAATGAGAATCTGCTTATGTTCCAGCTATTTTTTTCAAAGGCGAGGAATAATTTACGAAGGATAGCGGGACTATCCTAGGAATTATGACGAAGTATTTGGGAATCTTAGCGAGTTTTAAGTTGCATTTCTATCGACAATTAGGATAAAACTGGACTTGACTATTCGCAAGAAAATAACGCCTTTTGATATGATTTAAGTGCTAACCACAATCATCAAAGGGCGTTATTTATACGTAACTTGTTTACATGATTAGAATGAACTAGGCATTTTTCTCAATTAATTCGACTAGCAATTCTTTTGGTTTGAATCCAACAACTTTATCAACCATTACACCATTTTTGAAAAACATCAAAGTTGGAATACTTTGTACGCCAAACTGCTCTGACACAGCGCCTTCTTCTTCTACATTCATTTTGACGATTTTTACTTTTTCGTTCATTTCGCTATCGATTTCTTCCAAAACTGGAGCGATCATTTTGCAAGGACCACACCAAGGTGCCCAAAAATCAACAAGGACTAATCCTTCTTTAGTTTCATCTACAAAAGTTGTATCTGTTCCATTTACAATTGCCATTAAAAAACCTCCATACAGCTACTAGTACAATTATTGAATTGCATCCGTGCTTATTTTCCAGAATTATCTCTTAATAATTCTTAAAGAGTATAACATTGTTCACAAAATTGTGCTACTTTTTTAACTAATTTCATCATATTTCTGGTTGAGCTAATCCCATCAATCAAATTTTCATGATTATCTGGGGTTTATAGAGTTCATTTTCATCAATTAATAGTCGATTATTTCTATTCCTCAGAATTATGGTAAACATCTTGGACATCATCATCATCTTCAAGTGTAGCGATCAGTCTATTGAACTGCGTTTGATTTTCAGCTGCCAGTTCGTTATACAAGGAAGGAATCATCGAAATCTCAGCAGAAATAAATTGATACCCATGCGCTGCAATTGCTTCTTTCACAGTCAGAAATTCATTCGGCTCAGTAAAAATCTCAAAAGCATATTCTTCTGCATTGATATCCTCAGCACCGGCTTCCAAAGCAATCATCATCATTTCTTCTTCATCTATTGCTAAATCTTCACGACTAATGGCTAAATAGCCCTTGCGTGAAAACATATAGGACACACTTCCTGTTTCTCCTAAGCTCCCACCGTTCTTACCAAAAGCAGTTCTAACATTAGAAGCAGTCCGATTACGATTATCTGTTAAACATTTCACAAGGATTGCAATACCACCAGGACCATATCCTTCATAATTGATCTCTTCGTAGTGATCTGCATCTTGGTTGCCTGATGCCTTTTTGATTGCACGTTCTATTGTATCCTTTGGAGTACTATTTGCACGTGCCTTCTCAATTGCCAAACGTAGTGCATTATTGCTATTTGGATCAGCACCATTTTTTGCTGCTACGTATATTTCTTTAGATAATTTCATGAAGATCTTACTACGATTTGCATCTAGTGCACCCTTTTTAGGATTTTGTACTCTACCCATCATTTTCACCTCAAAAATATTCAAAAAATATTAACCATTACATGTTATACCCAATTAACGAAGTTGTCGAGACAAAAAAATACTCTTTTGAATTGCACCAAACGAACTTCAAATTGTGTCATTCGTATAGTCATTCAACGAGAGTATGCTTATTCGCATAAGTAACATATGGCTAAGGTTCCTGGTCCGGCATGTGTTGCTAGCACTGACGTCGCTGGAATTTCGGGGATTATGTCAATTGGAATAGCTTTCTTGATTTCCTGTTTCAAAATGTTCGCATTCGCAATCTCACCAACATAAATAACAGACAAATAAGTTAATGTCTTCCCATGAAGGTCATCCTGCAGCTGCTTCAGGTGATATTTAATAACCTGACTCATGCTTCGCACCTTATCTTCAGGTTTAATCTCTCCGTCTTTCACAACTACAATTGGTTTGATATTGAGTAATTGGCTGATCAATGCTTTTCCTTTTCCTAATCGCCCACCTTTGACTAGATTGTCAACAGTGTCCAACGCAACAATAAGTTTCGTTTTTTCACGAACAACTTCTAGCCTAGCGATAATTTCAGACATTGTGCACCCGTTTTCGATCATATTGTAGGCTTCAATAATTTGAATTTGCATACCATAGCTCACAAAGTTCGAATTGAAAACTGTTACATTAGCATTTACCATTTCTGCTGCCATAATTGCTGATTGACATGTTCCGCTTAGTTTTTCAGATAAAAGAATACAAAGAATTTCACAATCATCATTAATATTTTCGAATGCTTCAGCAAAAGCACCAGCTGAAGGTTGGGAGCTTTTCGGTAGCACTGGCGAATTTTTCATTTTATCTAAAAATTCATTGTGAGTAAAATCAACACCGTCTATGTAAGTTTCATCACCTATTGTAATGTTGAGTGGAACTACTGTAATTCCCATCTGCTCTACTTGCTCTTTCGTCAAGTCAGCCGTTGAATCAGTCACAATTTTAATTTTCCCCATGTTTTTTCCTCTATTCATAAATAGTAATGTCTTCTCTAAATTAAGACATTGTTTTCTCGTTGTCAATTATCTCATACAATTTTTTTCAGATAATAAAGAGTATTTTGTGAATCCATCTTGAGAAATGGAGTATTCAGTAGCTCTTCATATAATCCTAATTAGTACAACGGAACATATTAGAAAAGAACTATGCCTAGGCATTCATGGGTTTTTTCGTACAGAACAAAAAAACAACACTATATGGGCACCAAAATTAGAGCCAATATAGTGTTATTTTTGAAGTCAAATTTTCAAGAGGCACTGGTTATTATGGTGCAAGTGGCAAATTATTTGTTGAACTTGGTATGACACGATTTGTTGGTGCTGTTGGTCCAGGTGTATTAGGTGTATTCGTTGGATTTGTGACACGATCATTGTCATTTTTATTATTCGTGACACCCTTTGTGCTCTTTTTCATTTGCTTAAATGAGCCATAATCAGACATGATATTAAAGTTCTTACCCGATGTTGATTCCTTTAGGGCACTTCTAACATTACGGATGACTTTCTGATCATTTACGTTGTCATCGACTCTTAGTGTTACAAAAACAGTGTTTCCAGTAACATAGGCTTGAGCACCCTCTACATTCTTTTGTCTTGCAGCAATGTTCGCACATTTTTGTGCAAGGTCATGGTCGTTATTATCCATTGTTGTTGCGTTGTTCCAATTTGCGCCATTATTAATCATACCATTGTCATTCATGCCATTATTATTTCGATTTTTTGTATCATTAGGTGTGAACCCAACGTTTTGATATTTATCATCTACTAATGCATCGTTCTTATCATTGTCACAACCCGTTAAACCAATAAGTGTTAGGCAAACAAAAGAAAAAAATAATACCTTCTTCAAAAAGAAAACCCCCTCAAAATTTTTAAAGAGCATGCTAGCTCCTTATTAAGATGAGCAGGTTTCCAAATTTCAATCACAGTATTTATTGGAAAATTTCTTTTGCAGGGGCAATTGCTAAATTACGTTTATGCTCTGTCCGAGCATGTAATTGCTTGATGATTTGTAGGTCATTCGCTGGAATGGTCTCGCCTTTCAGAAATTGATCGATTCGTTTATAGGATACACCCATTTCGTTTTCATCAGTTTGACCTTCCCAAAGACCTGCACTAGGTGCTTTCTCAATGATTTCCTGATGAATTCCTAAAGTTATTGCCATTTGTTTCACTTCAGATTTTGTTAAATGAATCAGTGGAACTAAATCAACCCCACCATCACCATATTTTGTGAAATAGCCTGTATGCCACTCGGCAGCGTTATCCGTACCTACAACTAGATAATTATAGTTGCTTGCAATTGCATACAAAGTAGACATTCTTAATCGTGCGCGAAGATTGGCATCATTAAGTTGTGCATTTCTTTCATGCCATCCATTTATCGACTGTATTTGATTTTGAATTTCGGTAAACAATGTTTGATGCGTAGCGGTAAGATTTACTTCCAATTGAGTAATTCCGCAGCCTTCAATGACGCGAATGGCATCTGCTCGATCATTGTCAATGCTTTTGCAGGGCATCATTACACCTAAACTGCCTTCAGGAAAAGCTTTCTTTATTAAGTAAGCCACAACCGCCGAATCAATACCACCACTGATCCCAACAACAAGCCCATTAGCATTAGCATCCTTTACTTTTTCCTGTAACCAAGAGACCAAATACTGAATTTTTGCTTCCATATCATTTTTTACCCCAATCAAGATTTGTTCATTTATTTTAACATAGATTGTATTTTATGAAAAAAATCAATTCGCAAATGATGTTGATGAGATATGGATTGTAAAAATAATTCCCTATGCCCAACGCTCACACGTAATCGATGCATTCGATTGAATTCTCTAAAGATGTCTGAAGGAAATGATAACGCGTAAAGAAAATAAGGATGCTGGAAAAAATGATTGATTATAGGAAAATCTTTTAGTTTCATCAAAGAAAACTGACAAACAGGAAGGATACGATTGGCATATTGGAGAATATCAAACATTGCGTGACCTCTTGCAATCAGATCAAAGTCGATTAAATGCAGTTCGCCAGCCTGATTCCGCAAGAAATTGTGATGGGCAACATCCCCATGAATAATCACTGAGTGCCCTTTGTCCACTCCATCAAATTCTTTCATCCCCTGAAGTGCTTTTTCCCCAAATTGCACGTAAGGGTAGAAAAATTTTTTCTCATAGTCACTTGATTGAATGTGAAGATGATAAAGGAATTCTTGAAGCCGCAATTGCCAGCGCTCGATTAAATGACAATATTCTAACTGCTCAAATGATTTTTCAAACTTTGCTGTTGCTTGATGAAATTGGTCAAGTAGAGCTAATCCCAAATGACAAGCTGCAATCGAGTTGAATGAAAATTGATTGAGTGACGGCTCAATGTAAGAAAGAAAAGCAAATACTTGCCCTTTTTCATTCATTGGTGTGAGATCCTCAATAAATTGATACGTTTGGGTAAATTGATGATTATGCAGCTCTGTTAACAGACGATTTTGCATGTCGAAAGCATGCTTATTACGAATTTTTTTTGAAATAATTTTCTTATTATTCGTTTGTAGTAAAAAAACATTTGGCTTAATCATTTGAATGTCTTGCAAGTGATAATTGCTCTTCGCTAAATGTTTAAAGAGACAGCTTGTCAAATTGCTGTCTCTAGATTGATTCTCAGTCATTTTATTCCCAATCAGTTCTTGGCATTCCAAACGGCAGTTGGGACATTGGGTTGACACCCATTGTCGGAAACTGTGATGGATATGGGAATCCCGGCCCTTTATCACCACATCCACAACCTGGGGCTCCAGAAACAGGTATCGCTTCAGGTTGTGCAAACGGATGTTTTGTTTGCCAATTTGGATTCATTTGTTGAAAGGGCATACCTTGTTGTGGTTGCATTCCTATTGGCATTCCGCCCATTGGTGGCAAACCTTGTTGTGGTTGCATTCCTATTGGCATTCCGCCCATTGGTGGCATACCTTGTTGTGGTTGCATTCCCATTGGCATTCCGCCCATTGGTGGCATACCTTGTTGTGGTTGCATTCCCATTGGCATTCCGCCCATCGGTTGCTGCATACCAAAGTTTGCTGGCATTCCCATTGGCATTCCGTCTATCGGTTGCTGCATACCAGATAGTTGTGAGCCGAATGAATTTGCCATCTCGCCGCCATAATGTGGTAAATTGCCATGTGGCTTGCCTACCGGAGAGAAGCCTCCAGGAGGAAAACTAATACCCATTTGATGCCAACCTGGATGCGAAGATGATTCCCATCCCACCGCAGAGCTTTCAATATGATACTCCATTGGTATTTGTACAGGATACTCCATTGGCAATGAACCATAATTCATTGGCATGTGAAAATCGATTGGCGGTCCTGAACATGGGTCAATTGGCGGGCATCCACATGGATCAAACGGTGGGCATGCACATGGGTCAATTGGTGGGCATGGATCAAAGCATTGCATCGTGACTGGTGGGCAATAAAGTGGCGGATGTTGAATCGGTTGCACTGGCTTGGGTGGGACTGGTTTTGGTTTTTCAATAACTGGAGGAGGAGCTGGTGCTGGAATCGGAACATTTACATCCATTTTTTGCATATTCGTTAAATAATAATTGTTTATATCAATCTCCGGATGAAGATGAATCGGTGCTTGCAGTATAGGCATTTCTTTTTTCGGCTTTTCCTTAATAGGAGGTGCAATATAAATTGGTTTTTCCTTGACTGGTGGTAGGTAAATAGGCTGCTCCTTAATTGGTGCCAAATGAATCGGTTGTTCTTTAACTGGTGCATGTTTAATGGGCTGTTCCTTCACATGTGCTTCTTTTTGAATTGGTAATATTTTTTTGGGAGATTCCTTAACACCTTTATTTAAAAATCCTTTGGATTGAATGTTAATCTTTGTTGAATCTGGATTTGCACTATGGGTTGATGGTATATTTATTTTTTGGCCAGGCAACATTAGATCTGGGTTGCTCAGATGATGATTGTGTTTTTTTAGCAAGTCAAAATTGATTCCATATTTTTTGGCAATTTTCCACAACGTGTCGCCTTTTTTGACGATGTGAATTTTCAAGAAAAAACGCCCTCCTTAGATATATACTTACGTCTTAATATCATATGAAGGCGTGGGCAAAATGCGATTAAATCCGCAAATAAAAAGCTATAAATAACTACTTAACTATGTTAATATCTTATGTGATAATTTTTTTCAAAGTAATCGAAATCATGACATTAATTAAGAAAAGGAGAACTAAATGCTAAAGCTTTCAAAACATTTGAAACCATTTTTGAGTTTAATTCTGATCATTTTTGTTCTTTTGTTCATTCAAGGGATGACCGAATTGAAACTTCCTGATTACACTTCACAGGTCGTAAATAATGGTATTCAGCAATATGGAATTAAAGATCCTACACCCAAAGCTATTCGTGAGAGTAAATTAAACGAGTTACTTCCGATTATGAATGAGGAAGAAAGAACTGAGGTTCTAGAAAATTTCACCCTACTTTCTCAAAGTGATGTAGACAAAATCAAAGAATATCCGACACTTTCTGATGAAGCAATTTATGAATTGAAGGATGTTAAAGATGCAGAACTTGAAAAGCTAAACAAAATTTTTGGAGAAAGTCTATTTCTAGTTGCATCAGCCATGCAATCAGAAGAATCCAAACAGGAGATTGATACACAACCACCTGATCCCAATCTGATTGCCCAAAAAATTAATAAAGCAAAAGAAAATATTGATGAAGTCCCTACAACAATGATCAATCAGGTAGCAATCCAATTCGTCAAGGCAGAATATGAAGAAATCGGGATTGATGTTGGAAAGATTCAAAACCATTATCTCCTTAAAGTTGGCGGGTTGATGCTGCTAGTGACTCTAATAGGTGGACTTGCCGCAATGGCTGTCAGTTATCTATCTGCCAAAGTTGGTGCTGGATTTGCTCGTAATTTAAGAAGCAAAATTTTTCAAAAGGTCGAAGGTTTTTCAAATATAGAATTTGATAAATTTTCAACAGCTTCTCTTATCACAAGAACAACAAATGATGTGCAACAAATCCAGAATGTGATTATCATGTTACTGAGAATTGTATTCTACGCTCCAATCATTGCTATTGGTGGTATCTACAAAGTCTTGCAGAGTGATTCAAGTATGAGCTGGATAACAGCATTAGCAATTGGCGCCTTGCTAGCATTAATCTCGATAATGTTTGTTATCGCTGTGCCAAAGTTCAAATTAGTTCAAAAACTTGTTGATAAGCTAAACTTAGTGTCGCGGGAAGGTCTAACTGGCCTTATGGTTGTTAGAGCATTCAATACACAAAAACATGAACTCACTCGATTCAATGATGTAAATCAAAACTTAACAAAAACAAACCTATTTATTAATCGGGTAACACAAGTCATGTGGCCAGTCATGATGCTTATTATGAATGGTGCCTCCCTTCTAATCATTTGGGTCGGAGCCCACGAAGTCAGTGATGGCAACATGCTTGTCGGAAATATGATGGCTTTTATGCAATACACCATTCAAATCATTTTTGCATTCCTAATGGTTTCTATTGTATTTATCATGGTGCCTCGTGCTTCCGTTTCAAGCAACCGAATTAGTGAAGTACTGAATACGATTCCAGAGATCAATGACCCAGAGACTCCAGTGGCTTTCCCAGCAAGTATCAAAGGTGATCTTCGTTTTCAAAATGTTTCATTTAAGTACCCTGGTGCTGAAGACTATGTTTTAAAAGATATCAATTTTGTCGCTCAGAAGGGTGAAACAACTGCGATTATTGGTAGTACTGGTGCTGGAAAAACGACTCTTATCAATTTGATTCCTCGTTTCTATGATGTAACAAATGGAGAGATTCTTGTTGACGGAATCGATATCCGCAATGTCAGACAACATGACTTGCGTGAGAAAGTTTCGTATGTTCCACAAAAGGCTGTCTTATTCTCAGGCACCATTGAAAGCAACCTAACTTTTGCAAAAGAAAGTGCAACAAGCGAAGAAATCCAAAAAGCCATTTCAATTGCGCAAGCTGAAGGCTTTGTGAGTGCCAAAGAGGAAGGCGTTGGGTCAGAAATCTCTCAAGGTGGAACCAATGTTTCTGGTGGACAAAAGCAACGTCTATCTATCGCCAGAGCCCTTATGAAAAATGCTGAAATTATCATTTTCGATGATAGCTTCTCTGCACTTGATTTCAAAACAGATTCTGCCCTTCGCAAAGCTCTACAAGAGAATGTAAAGGATGCTGCTGTAATTATTGTTGCCCAACGTGTAAGCACAATCATGTATGCTGACCGAATCATTGTATTAGATCAAGGCAAAATAGTAGGTATGGGAACGCATAAAGAATTGCTGAAAACTTGTTCAATTTACGCCGATATTGCCGATTCTCAATTAACCAAGGAGGAATTAGGACATGAGTGAAACGAATAACAAGCGAAATTCCAAACGTCCTCCTGGTGGAGGCGGTCCCGGACATGGGATGGGAATAGTACAGAAACCAAAGAACTTTAAGACCACGATAAAGAAATTGATTGGCTATCTTTCGCCTTTTAAAATCCAGATGGTCATTGCAGCTATTTTTGCAATTGGAAGTACCGCATTTTCAGTAATTGGTCCACAAAAAATGGGTGATGCGACTTCCGTACTTTTTGAAGGTTTATTTGGAAAAATCACTGGGAAATCAGATGCTGGACTAGATTTTAAAGAAATAGGCAATATCCTAATCTTTTTAGCTGTGATTTATTTCCTAAGCTCTGTTCTCATGTATTTGATGATGTGGATTATGACAAATGTTTCAATGAAGGTTTCTTATAACTTAAGAAAAGCCATTTCAGAAAAAATGAATCGTTTGCCAATCCGATATTTCGATATAAAAACGCATGGTGAAGTGCTTTCTCGTATTACCAACGATGTAGACACCATTAGTAACACACTCAACCAAAGCTTGTTCCAAGTCATTTCCTCAATCTTTACGATTCTTGGAATTCTGATCATGATGTTCAGAATCAGTTGGATAATGACATTAGTTGCCCTATTGGTTCTACCTCTTTCAATGGTTTTTATCGCTATGATTACCAAGCGATCGCAGAAATATTTTAAAAGTCAGCAAGAATATTTGGGGCACGTCAATGGACATGTCGAGGAAATGTACGCTGGTCATGTGATTATGAAAGCATTCAATGCTGAGGAAAAAAGTGTTGAAAAGTTCAATGAGTTAAATGGAACATTATATCAATCTGCATGGAAATCGCAGTATCTATCTGGATTAATGATGCCAATCATGACGTTCATAGGTAATATCGGCTATGTGGGCGTTGCGATCTTGGGCGGTTATCTCACAACACAAGGAACAATCAAAGTCGGTGATATTCAGGCATTTATTCAGTACATGCGTCAGTTTACTTATCCGATTGCGCAAACTGCGCAAATTGCTAATGTTTTGCAATCAACTGCTGCCGCTGCTGAACGTGTTTTCGAATTTCTTGATGAGCCTGAAGAAGTAGCAGATACGGCTACTCCAATCGTTTTAGAAGATGGTAAGGGTGAAGTTGAATTCAAAAATGTGAAGTTCGGCTATACTGAGGAAAAAACAATCATCAATGACTTCACTGCCAAAATCAAACCTGGTCAAAAGATTGCCATTGTCGGCCCAACAGGTGCTGGCAAAACAACCATTGTCAAATTACTAATGCGTTTCTATGACATTAACTCTGGTGCAATCCTTATTGATGGGCATGAAATCAAAGAGTTTGAGCGAGGTTACTTACGATCACATTGTGGTATGGTGCTTCAAGATACCTGGTTATTTAATGGTACAATCATGGAAAACATCCGCTATGGAAAACTTGAGGCTACTGATGAGCAAGTAATTAATGCCGCAAAAGCTGCCCATGTTGATCACTTCGTGAGAACATTACCTGATGGCTATCAAATGGTGTTGAACGAAGAGGCAAGTAATGTTTCGCAAGGACAGAAACAGCTCTTAACAATTGCACGAGCAATCTTGGCCGATCACTCCATTCTGATTCTAGATGAGGCAACTAGCTCTGTTGATACACGAACTGAAATTCTAATCCAACGCGCCCTTAAAACATTGATGGGCAACAAGACAAGTTTCATTATTGCGCACCGCTTGTCTACCATTCGAGATGCTGACTTGATTCTTGTCATGAATGAAGGTGACATCGTTGAACAAGGTACTCACGAAGAGTTGCTCGTTGCAGATGGATTCTATAAGAAATTGTACAATAGCCAATTTGATGTTGGTGAGGCCGGATAACTCAATAAGCCTTACTTCTGTCTATTAAACAAAAACAGATCACTTCCCTTTTCGGGAAAATGATCTGTTTTTAATTTTCTTCAATAATTGGGCGCTACAATCCTGTTTCTAGTTCATAGCGGATTAATTTGTTTGAGGATTTTCCATCTCGAACGAAAAACTACGTGAATAGCAATAGTTGGTTTGGTGCTGGCTATTCCCACAATTCACTATTTTAATACTCTCGACCACTTAATCCATAAATTCAAATTCAAAGTCTAGTAAGCGGACAGTGTCGCCATCAACTGCACCCTTTTCACGGAGCGCATCTTCAACACCCATTCCGCGCAGCTGCCGTGCAAAACGCTT
>JAVBKB010000038.1:0-16468 GCA_031554275.1 Caryophanales bacterium
AAACAAACACAGATATTCGCACTGCACTTGATGAGAAAGTGAAAGGTCTATCTGGCTACAAAGTGGCAGGAAAGATGAGTCTGAAAGTAGGAGCTGTGCCCCAAGAGTATGATGTGGAGGTTTGGTACAAGTCTCCTAACCAATACAAAGTCAATTTAAAAAACGCAAACAAAGATCAAAATCAAATTATTTTACGTAATCCTGAGGGTGTCTATGTACTGACTCCTTCACTGAATAAAAGCTTCCATTTTCAAAGTGATTGGCCTAAGAATGGTGGGCAAGCATACTTATACCAATCTCTTGTGCAGGATATTTTAGATGATAAAAAGGCTTCTTTCAAAGCAAAGAAGGATGCATATGTTTTTGAAACGAAGACAAGGTATGCGAACAATCAAACACTCCCGATCCAAGAGGTGACTTTTAATCGAAATACCTTGGCACCTGAATCGGTGCGGGTGATGGATACAGATCGCAATGAGTTGGTTACTGTGGAGTTTTCCAAAATGGACTTCAAACCGCATTTTAATAACGATGACTTTGATGTGAAAAAGAATATGACTGGCGCACAATTAGAGTTTCCAGTAGTCGCTGAAGGCGACAGTATGGATTTCGAACCAAGGTATCCTTCCGTGGAAATTGAAGGAGTTGTGCCGACTGGTGAGAAAATGATTAATACTGAAAAAGGAAAACAATTGGTGTTGACTTTCACTGGTAAAGATAAGAGCTTCACCATCATTGAGAGTAAGGCAGAGGTAGCAAAAGCAGTTGCATCGATTAGGCAACTTGGGGAACCAATTGACTTAGGCTTTACGATTGCCACGGTCACAGATCATTCGATTTCTTGGACATACGAGGATGTAGATTTCATACTGGCATCTAATAACCTCACGCGAGACGAGCTGATTGCTGTTGCAAGTACAGTGCAAATGTTGTCCGCAGAGAAATAAGAATTTGAAAAAGCACTTCGTCACTGAACTACATCCAAATCAACTATTTTGAGATGAAGTACTTTGAGAGAAGTGCTTTTTCTTTTTCCTGAAGCTCTTTATAAAATGAAATTGCTTGTTTAATCTGCTGTTTTTACCGTAAAATAAGTACAACTATCCATGAAGTAAACTTCTGGTTGAATTAGGTTTGTTGAAAGGAATTCATATATGGTTACAATTGATGATTTCTATCGTGATACCTGGGCAGAGGTTGATCTGGACGCCATTCAATATAATGTGTCCGAAACCAAACGCTTACTGAAAAATCAGCAGAAGTTGTTTGCAGTTGTGAAGGCAAACGCTTACGGTCATGGTGCAATTCAGGTTGCCAAAACGGCACTTGAAGCGGGTGCAGATTGCATAGCAGTTGCCATGCTAGATGAAGCGCTACAACTAAGAAGACATAAGATTTCTGCACCCATTCTGGTAATGGGTGCAACTCCTGTGCAGCATGTCAGGGTAGCAGCAGAAAACGATATTACGCTAACAGTGTTTGATCATCGATGGCTACATGATGCGAAGCACCTATTGCAAAGTTCGGATTTATCACTACAAATTCATCTTAAACTGGATACTGGAATGGGACGTCTTGGTGTAAGAAGTGTCGAAGAATTACGCATGCTTTTGACCGAAATCGATGGAAGAATACTTCAGTTAACAGGGGCATTTACGCACTTTGCAACAGCAGATGAAATTGATGAAGGCCAGTTCCGCCATCAATTGGCGTTATTCGAACAAATGAAAACTGTTCTATCAGAAGGAATTATGTTGCACAGCAGTAATTCTGCTGGAACACTAAGATTTGAAATAGCGCATTTCTCTGCTGTTCGTCTCGGGATCAGTATGTATGGCTTGTCGCCATCTGCTGCGATTGAAAACGAGTTACCATTTCCACTAAGACAAGCAATTTCATTGCATACGAAATTAACACAAGTGAAACAAGTTGATGCTAGTGCAACAATTAGTTATGGTGCTCGCTATGTAGCCGCTGGTCAAGAATGGATTGGCACCTTGCCAATTGGGTATGCTGATGGGTGGAATCGCAAACTTACTGGTCAAGATGTACTAATTGATGGAAAGCGTGTGCCAATTGTCGGCACAGTGTGTATGGATCAATGCATGGTTCGCCTTCCGTGCGAGTTAGAAACAGGCATGACAGTGACTTTAATCGGACATAATGGCAATGCATTCATCAGCGTTGATGAAATCGCAGCTAAGTTAGGTACGATCAATTACGAAGTGATTTGCGCAATGTCTACTCGATTACCACGAATCTACCTAAAGGCAGGAGAAGCAGTTGCTGTAACGAATTATTTACAGCTTTTATAGAATTAATTAACTCCCTGAACCAATTTTATAAAAATAAGCATAATTATCGCCATAGTTCAATATAATAATCTTTGAAATATATTATTTGTAACAGAAACTACACGCAATCATCAAAGAAAAATGTTACAGTATTACTTAGTGATTTATCTTTGTTTTGGAGGTCTAATAAATGTCTGAACTTAAATTAAAGTCCAACCAATTGCAAGAGAAAGATTATAAACAAATGGTGACGCAGACAACTAAGAATTTTTTTAAGAATAGCAAACAACTTGCCTCGAAAATGAAGAATGGGTATCAAGATATGGCCGCAATAAATTTAGTGATTGCCAGTGAATTTCAATCATTAGAGAATGAGGCGAGTTCAGAATTGGGTGCTGAAAGTGATAAAAGGTAGAAACTTTAGTCGTGGGGAGATTTATTATGCTGATTTGTCACCAGTCATTGGATCTGAACAAGGTGGCATTCGACCAGTCCTTGTGATCCAGAATGATATCGGGAATCACTACAGCCCAACCGTTATCATTGCTGCAATCACTGCACAAATCTCGAAAGCAAGAATCCCCACACATGTTGAAATCAAATCGTCTAAAGATGGACTCGAAAGAGATTCGGTTATTTTGTTAGAGCAAATTCGAACTATCGACAAGAAAAGACTTACCGATAAGATTACTGAATTAGATTTGGACATGATGAAGAAAATCGATGTCGCTTTGCAAATTTCTGTTGGACTTATGCAAATGTAGATTATCAAAGCGAGTACTTTGATTCTTGAACTTGAGGCAGAAAATGTTAGCTAGAACTAACGTTTGGTGCGCAGTTCAGAGTCGAAGTGCTTTTTTTATATATCGTGAAATCACTCAAATTATTCTCAATTATTAGTGGACATCCAATTCTTCTTAGCGTAGTGCTTACTTTGCTACAAAACTCACTATGATAACTTTGAAAAGGATTGATGTTGTTTTTGCAAATAGAAATAAGCATCGCAACTTTGTGTGTAGTTTCCTCGAACAAGTGTTGAGAAATGGTCATCTCAAAAAGCACTAATTCTCGTTGTGACCAATGCCATAAATTCCAACCATTTATAGAACCTGTTATAGGGGAATCAAGGTGATAGCGCGTGAATACTGGGAGTGTCAAATGATAGAAATTAAAGGGAAGGGTAGATTTGAAACTGTACCACCAATCGTTGAATCAATTGTTAGTAGTGATATTCCTGCCATTAGCGAGTATTTTTCAAAGCATGATTTAAACGAAAAAATCGAACTTGGAGAATATACAGCATTAAGTCCGCTTGCGATTTCATTGTCAATGAACCTAATCTCATCTATTAAATGGTTTGTCATTAATGGTGCTGACTTGAATGCAAAAGATAATCCTAGTTTTTTAATAGCAGTGAGGTATTGCAACGAAGAAATAATTCGTTACCTTGTGGAGAGTGGTGCAAAAACAGATTTAGTCAACAATGTTAAATCAGATGCTTTTGCAGAAGCGTTGTATGGCAAGAAGTTTAAGAATTTGCCTTTAATAGAGGAGCTAGGACATACGGTTAGTAAATATGGTGGTATGGCTTTTCGCCTTGCGGTTTCAAATAGAAACTATACAGCAATTGAGTTTTTTATAAATCATGGAGTGGATATTAACTATAATGAACCAGACCAAGTTTATCCATATACACCTACACCTCTATGTATTGCCGCCAGATATGTTGACCTTAACATGGTAAAATATCTTGTTGACCACGGAGCTGATGTTACATTGGCAGAAAAAGATGGAATGCGTCCGTACAATATTGCCATAGAAAAGGGTGATATGGAGATGGCAGTGTATCTAAAAGGTTTTGAGCCACAGGGATTTCACAATCTTCAAAACAAACTAGATAAACTAAGGAGTTATAAACTTCCTAATTCACTAATCTCGTTTTTACAAAGTGACAACTTAAATATTGATTTAGGGGAAAATAATAGCATAAAATACATTGAATTTTTTCAGTTCATTGATACTGTAGAAATGAAAGTTGGACGGCAGAAATTGCTTCGTATCTCAAAGGAAGTAGATAATTATTCAGATATTATTATCTGTTGGAATCCAAAAGTAAAAAAAATCGCTTTCTATGATATAGAACATCAGGAACTCGCTAACGTCTGTTCGTTTGAAGAACTAATAAAAGAACCGGCGGATCGCATTGAAAATTATTTGAATTGTGGTCATTCTGAGTAGTATAAGTAGAACGAAACCGCTGTGCGGTGGTGAATAAATCAAATAAATAGCTGCCAGTAGAGTGATCTGCTGGTATTTCTTTTGCGCTACAATGGGTGTACCCAAAGTAAAGCAAAGTCCGTTTGTGAAAAGAATATGAACATTTCATAAAAGGCTAGCTTTTTGCGAGACTGTGGTTTATTATATTAATTGAGAATGATTTTCAAAGTCAATAACGATTCTAGGAGTGAGTATGATGCCACTAGCCATTGCCCCAATCGGGAAATCTGTAAGAGTTACGAAATTAATTGTTGATGATAAAGTGAGAAAACACTTAGAGAACCTCGGCATTTTGATGAATAGTGTCATCACACCTTTAACGGATAACTCTGGGAATCTAATCGTGAAAGTTCACGAAAGTAGATTGGCAATTAATCAAGGTTTAGCAATGAAGATCTTTGTTCATTAAAGCCTTCCTTTTACAATATTAAATTATATAAGTTATGTCTAATTGATGAAATTATAATATTTTATCAAAAAAGCATAGCTTTTTTTATGCACATTAGGTAAAATCTAATTGAGAATGATTTTCATAATCAATGAATTATAATGAATAAGTAATGAGAGGGAATGAAGATGGAAAAAAGTTTAAGAGATTTTAGGCCAGGCGAGACTGGAAAAGTAATTAAGGTTTCGGGCACTGGCGCAATCAAACGACGTCTGATAGATATGGGAATAACACCTGGAGTGTCGATTTTAATGAGAAAGACTGCTCCATTAGGCGATCCGCTTGAAGTGACCGTGAGGGGTTACGAATTGTCATTACGAAAGAGCGAAGCAGCACTAGTTGAAATGCGTATCGAGGAGGTTGCAGAATGAGAATAGCACTTGCAGGAAATCCGAACAGTGGAAAAACTACTCTATTCAACGATCTGACAGGGAGCACAGCTCATGTTGGCAATTGGCCAGGCGTTACGGTAGAACGTAAGGAGGGTGTCTACAAAACTAAGGACACAATTGTTAAAATAATAGATTTACCAGGAATATACTCTTTGTCTCCCTATACTCCAGAGGAGATTGTTTCAAGAAATTATTTGGTGGAAGAGACACCAGATGTCATCATCAATGTGATTGATGCAACAAATTTAGAGCGTAATCTGTATTTAACAACACAAATACTAGAAATGGATTGTCAAGTCGTCGTTGCCTTAAATATGATGGACAGCGTTGAAAAGCTTGAGATGAAAATAGATCCAGCATATTTGGAAAAGAAACTTGGCGTACCAGTCGTTCCCATTAGTGCATTGCGCTCGCATGGTGTTAAGGAATTAATGGAGCGTGTTGTTCAAGTAGCAGGACAAAAACGAAGTGGGCAATCAGTACTACAAGATTCCTATCTTGGATCAGTAGTCGAACAAACGATTTCAGAGATTAAACAAGCCAATGAGCCACATCCAGTCTTCGCTGCATCCAAGTTACTTGAAGGAGATGAACTTGCGATCGGAGCGTCTAAATTGGCTAGCAAAGTGGCAGAAATTAAGGAATCAATTCCTTGCCATGAGCTACTTGGAAATGACTTCGAGGCGATTATTGCTGATTTACGTTATCAGTTTATTACAAAAGACATCAATAAAGTGATCACGCAAAAACAAAATGATAGTTTGAAATCTTCAGATAAAGCAGATCGAATTCTCACGCACAAATGGTTTGGCTTACCAATCTTTTTCGCATTTATGTTCGGTGTATTTCATTTCACCTTTAGTGGAGACTTCTTGTTCCTTAGTAAGCTAGGGTTGGATCCCGTTGAATCTCCAGGGGTTTTCCTTCAAACAAAACTGGGTGAATTCTCTGCTTTCATTATTGACAAAATATCAGCTGGGCTTGAATCACTTGGAGTCGCTGAATGGGTTCACGGTTTACTCGTAGATGGTGTCTTAGCAGGTCTTGATGCGGTTCTGAGCTTCTTGCCACAAATCTTAATGCTATTCTTATTCCTTTCAATCATGGAAGATTCAGGTTATATGGCTCGTGCAGCCTTCTTGATGGACAGAGTTTTACGTCGTTTTGGTTTATCAGGTAAAGCATTTATGCCACTTCTGATGGGTTTTGGTTGTTCTGTACCAGCAATGATGGCTACTAGAACGCTAGAAAGTGAGAAAGAACGTCGCTTGACAATCATGCTGATGCCATTCTTCTCATGTGGGGCCAAGTTACCAGTTTGGGCAATGTTCTCTGCAGCAATATTCCCAGACAATGCCGATTTTGTTGTTTTCGCCATCTATATGCTGGGAATTGCAACCGCAATTATTGCAGCAATCATTTTGAAAAAGTTCTTCTTTAAAGGTGAAGTTACACCATTTATTTTAGAATTACCAGCTTACCATTTGCCACGTATTAAGAACCTGATTCTACATTTGTGGGATAAATTAAAAGGCTTCCTTATTCGAGCATCAACAATTATTGCAGGTGCAACGGTAGTCATTTGGGTATTAGCGAACTTTAGCTTTGGTTTCGAGATGGTGGAAGCGAATAGCGCAGATAGTATGATTGGTGTAATGGGAGACTTTCTAAAACCAATATTTATTCCATTAGGTTTTGCTAGTGGAGAAGACGGGTGGAAAGCTGTTGTTGCAGCATTGACTGGTTTATTAGCGAAAGAGATGGTCGTTTCAACAATGGGTATCTTGTATAACCCTGGAATTGATGGCGACGCATTAGAAGATGACGGAGCGGCTGATGCGCTTATCGTAACAATTGCAGCAGCATTCTCTCCGCTAGCAGCAGTATCTTACATGGCATTCAACTTATTAAGTGTTCCGTGTATGGCAGCAGTTGCAACAGCAAATAGTGAGCTTCGTAGCAGAAAATGGACATGGATTACGATTGCTTTCTGGTTAGGAACAGCATGGGTAGTTGCGTTCTTAATTTATCAAATTGGATCATTATTAGGGATCGGGGTGTAACACAATGGGGCTTGATGAAATACTTGTGATACTATTAGCAGCTGGATTGGTCATTTTCACAATTGTGCATAATATTCGCAAACGCAAAAAATCAAGCTGCGGTGGTTGCTCAGGCTGTGGCGATAGCAGTACAAAATGCGATGTGTACGATGACTTGCGCAGCAATTACGACAATAAGCCAACATCTTAATCATGATTTGCAATTACAATGCAAAAGCGAACTTGGAAGCATAATCTGATGCTTTCAAGTTCATTTTCACTTCGAAGAGCTATTTTGCTGGCAATCAGGACGAGATGGAACACTTTTATAAATCGATAGAAAACTCTTGATTTGAGGGATACATAAATGACTGAATTAGGTATTGACAAAAAGCGCTAGAAAGGTATAATAAAATAGCTGATGATAATGATAATCATTATCATTTGATTATGTAAAACAAGGAGAAAACTATCAATGAGAAAAAAAATCGGATTATCAAAACTTTTTGTGCTAGTATTGACTTCTATTGTGGCACTTGCGCTAGTGGGTTGTTCAGACAACTCAAAGGATAAAACAGATTCAGAGAAAGAAGCAACAACTTCATTTGAAAAAGTATCAATCGAAACAAAATTTGGTAATGTGGAAATTAAGTCAGAACCAAAAAGAGTGGTCGCACTAGGATGGGGAGATGCTGAAACAGCTCTTGCACTTGGTGTTGAACCCGTTGGTGCAAGTGACTGGCTAGCTTTCGGTGGTGACGGTGTTGGTCCATGGTTAAAAGGCGCTTACAAGAAATCACCAGAAATTCTCGGGACGATGGAACTTGATTATGAGAAAATTGCTTCACTTAAGCCAGACTTGATTCTAGATGTAAGATCATCAGGCGACCAAGAACGTTTCGATCGCCTTTCAGAAATTGCACCAACTGTTGGTGTTCCAAAAAGCGGTGACAATTGGTTGACAACTTCTGAACAGCAAACAGAAATGATCGCAAAAGCATTAGGCAAAAAAGCAGAAGGCGACAAGTTAATGAAGGATGTTGAAGCAGCATTCGATAAAGCAAAGAAGGATTACCCACAATTCGCTGACAAAACAATCGTGGTTGGTGCATACTCATCTGACGGTTATGGTGCTTATGTTACCGGTGATGCACGTGCAGACTTCGCAGCAAAATTAGGTTTCAAGAAGAAAAAAGAAGTTGAAGATTTAGCAAATAAAAGTTTTTATATTAAAGTTGCTGATGAGAAGTTAGAATTATTAGATGCAGATCTAACTGTAGTAATCCCAATCTGGGTGGATGCAAAAGAGATTACAGGCAACCCGCTTTATCAAAAAATCCCATCAGTTGCTGATGGTAGATCACTTATCCTAGAAGGTGATTTGTCAAATGCATTCTCATCTGGGACAGCTCCAGCGTTGCTTTGGGCAATCAAAGAGTTACCTGCAAAATTTGATACAGCATTAAAAGGTATGAAGTAATAGGTAATCAAAAGGGGCGAAATCGTTAGAATGGTAAAGAAGAAGACGAATACCATTTTCACCTTGCGGTTGCGACGGATATTAGGATTAATTGTCTTACTATTTCTATTAGTGACAGTGGTGTTCTTAAGTCTCATGGTTGGTGCTAAGCAAATTTCATTTTCCGAGGTATGGAGTGCTTTGTTTTCCTCAAGTGGCGGTTATGATTATTCCATTGTCCATGAGTCGCGAATTCCGCGCACAGTAATTGCGATTGCGGTTGGTCCAGCTTTTGGCCTCGCAGGTGCAGTGATACAAGCGTTAACCCGAAATCCGTTGGCTGACCCAGGCATTCTAGGCGTGAATGCAGGGTCAGCTTTTGCTGTTGCCATTGCAGTAGGTGTCTTTTCTTTAAGCTCAGTATCGAGCTATGTTTGGTTTGCGCTAGCGGGCGCATTTATTGCAACAATTGCTGTGTACTTAATCAGTGGCGGAGCGGGTAAGAAGTCACCAACACCAGCACAAATTACCCTTGCTGGTGTGGCAATAGCAGCAGCTTTGAATGGTGTTACCACAGCGTTAACTCTTATGTATCAACGTTCCTTTTCCGGAATGCTCAGCTGGAGAGTAGGTTCTCTAGCAAGGAAGAGTTTAGAAGATCTCGGGGCAGTTGCACCATTTCTGATTACAGGTGTGCTCATTGCGTTGCTCATTTCACCAGCGCTGAATGCAATTGCTTTAGGTGATGATCGTGCTACTTCGCTTGGAGTGAAGGTAGGCAGAATTCGTATCCTTGGGCTTGTTGCGGTGACGCTAATGGCAGGTGGCGCTACAGCTATTGCCGGACCAATTGTATTTATTGGTCTTATGGTTCCGCATTGTGTCCGTTGGTTTGTTGGTCCAGATCAACCCTGGATATTTATCTATTCGATAGTAGTCGCACCTTTGATACTACTCCTTTCCGATATCATTGGTAGAGTTGTCATGTCACCTTCAGAAGTTGCGGTGGGTATTGTGACAGGTTTTGTTGGTGCCCCCATCCTCCTCTTGTTAGTTAGAAGACGAAAAACAAGTGGACTCTAATATGATATTGGGTTTTAAAGAAGGGAACGAATGATGAATCGCTTTGACTATGGTAGAAAATATATTCAATTAAAAGGTCCGCTGAAAATACGTATCGATGTCAGAAACTTAATCATTTCATTGATTGTTGCTGCTGTTATCCTCGTATTAGCAGTGTTTGCCCTTTCGGTTGGAACACTTCATTTAAGTGTTAACGAAGTTTTTTCCGTGTTAACAGGAGAAACAACTGGTATCGAAAGAACGGTTGTTCTTGAGTGGCGCTTGCCTCGTGTCTTAGTTGCTATCGTCTGTGGCGCTGCATTAGCAGTGAGCGGCTCGATTTTTCAATCTATTACAAAGAATCCACTTGGATCGCCTGATATTATCGGGTTTAGCACAGGATCTTATACAGGTGTGCTAGTCGTTTTGCTTGTACTGAAGATTAATTCATATACTAGCATTGCTTTAGGCGCACTCATTGGTGGCTTTGCAACAGCAATTCTTATCTATTTTCTTGCGTTTCGAAATGGCATTCAGGGCTTCCGCCTCATTATCGTTGGGATTGCGATTGCAACAATTCTAAGCAGTGTCAATGCCATGCTCCTTCTTCAGAGTAAAACCGAAGCAGGGGCAACAGCAGCAGCATGGGAAGTGGGATCATTAAATGGTGTCGACTGGGAACACAGCATTCCTGCAATGATACTAGTTCTCATTTTGCTTATGTTTGCATTTGCGCTGAGAAGGCCGTTGCGCGAGTTAGAACTTGGTGAAGATACAGCCAAATCACATGGTATTCATATCACTAGGACACAAGCGATATTGATTTTTAATGCAGTGGCTTTGACTGCAGCATCGGCAGCGCTTATTGGCCCCGTGGCTTTTGTAGCATTAGCAGCGCCGCAAATAGCAATTCGCTTTACCAAATCAGGTGGGAGTTTTGTTCCGGTCGCTGCGGTAGGTTCCTTATTGCTCTTGGCTGCGGATATACTGGCACAACGGATGATTCCAGGAACGATACTTCCGGTTGGTGTTGTTACATTATCTTTTGGTGGAATTTACCTTGTGTGGTTACTGTTTAAGCAAGCGCGGTCGGGCTCGTAGGATTGATTCAAAGCATGAGTTTATTTATACAAGCTGGGTAGAATATATTTAGTGTAACATTAGAAAGACGACCAATCATGGGAGCTTAGAAAGGCGACCGTGATAGCTTAGAAAGACAATTCGTAATGGTTTAGACAGCCGCCCGTCACGAGTTTCGATAGCTTTGAAAGACGATATCTTAAAGGAAGTTAAAAAAATGACTATCACAGAGTTAAAAATGAAAAATCAAGAAGCAGAAAATCAGCATTCTCGGCTTTTTACAAAAGAAATTACAATCCAATATGATCACCGTGTCATCTCTCAAAATCTTTCGGTTGAAATTCCTGAAGGTTCTTTTACAGTCATTATTGGACCAAACGCCTGTGGGAAATCGACGCTTTTACGCGCTCTTTCAAATTTGATCAAGCCGACCTCTGGTCAGGTTGTCTTAGATGGAAAGTCGATTACAAATTACAAATCTAAAGAAGTTGCCAAGAAATTAGGGTTATTGCCACAGTCATCAATAGCACCAGATGGAATAACAGTGGCTAATTTGGTGGCCCATGGACGCTATCCCCATCAAAACCTCATTCGACAATGGACTGATGCAGATGAGCTAGCGGTTAGTCACGCAATGGAACTTACAAACACATTGGAAATATCTCACCGATTTGTTGATGAACTGTCAGGGGGTCAAAGACAACGAGTTTGGGTCGCGATGGTTTTGGCGCAGGAAACTCCGTTTCTCCTTCTCGATGAACCGACTACTTATTTGGACATCGCCCATCAGATCGATCTTTTGGAGTTATTCAATGAACTCAATGAACAAGGCAATACATTAGTAGCTGTTCTGCATGATCTAAATCAAGCAGCGAGATATGCCACGCATTTGATTGCAATGAAGGACGGGAAAGTGCTGGCGCAGGGGAAACCAAGTGAAATCGTCACTGAGAAACTGATTGAAGAAGTGTTTGGACTGAAATGCATGATTATTGAGGACCCAGTTACACACACACCATTGATTGTGCCCCTATGTAGAGAATGCCCAATGCCCAATCTACCATCAATCTCGCAATTGTTTGGTAAATGAGTCGGTTTTGTTCAGAAATAATTAGGACAATTAGCTTTTTCAAAGCACATTGCTTTTACATGACATAATTGTCTGTTAACTAGACTGAATTTCATTTCTAAAACTATTTTCCTTTTGACGATATCGAAGCTCTTCCGAACTTGGAAGAGCTTTTTGTAACGAAAAAAATATTAGTCTGGAGTGCTAGATAATTTGCTAACTTTCACATGATTTTGTGCTACTATATACAAGGACAATTTAATGAAAGTGGGAATTATATGTTAACGAATGAACAGTTGCAATTAATGATTGCTGAGGAATTGCAGTTAAAACGCACTCAAGTGCAAAAGGTGCTAACTTTAATAATAGAAGAAGATAATACCATACCTTTCATTGCCCGTTATCGAAAAGAAATGACGGGTGCTTTGGATGAGGTTCAGATTAAGCAAATTGCTGATCGCTGGACTTATCTGCAAAATTTAGAGAAACGCAAGTCGGAAGTATTACGCAGTATTGAGGAGCAGGGCAAGCTAACCCCTGATCTGCAGCAACAAATTGAACAAGCAAATAAACTACAAACGGTGGAAGATCTCTACCGTCCATATAAGCAGAAGCGTCGAACTAGAGCAACTGTTGCGAAAGAGAATGGTTTAGAGCCACTAGCTGAATGGCTACTAACTTTTCCAATGAGCGGCTCAGTAGAAGCGGAAGCAGAGAAATATCTCAATGAAAAAGTAGAAACGATCGAAATGGCGGTACATGGTGCACAGGACATTATTGCAGAAGCAGTATCTGATGACGCAAAATATCGCGAATGGATTCGTCAAGAAACCTATCGTAACGGAATTCTTGTATCTGCTGATAAAGATGCCGAGGCAGACGAAAAGAAAGTCTACCAAATGTATTATGAGTATGAGGAAGCGGTTTCTCGAATCGTGCCACATCGCATATTGGCTATCAATCGTGGTGAAAAGGAAGAAATCTTGAAAGTGAAAATTACCGCGGACACTACAAAGATTGCGTTGTATCTATCAAAACAAGTGATCAAGAACGAAAAATCTGTTGCAGCACCAATCATAACTGCTGCGATAGAAGATAGTTATAAGCGATTAATTGAGCCGTCCATTGAAAGAGAAATTCGAAGTGCACTCTCAGAGGTTGCTGAAGAACGTGCTATCCACATTTTTTCTGAAAACCTACGAAATCTCTTATTGCAGCCTCCAATGAAGGGGAAGATGGTGCTTGGCGTTGACCCTGCATATCGAACTGGCTGTAAGCTAGCTGCAATTGATAAAACAGGAAAGATGTTAGAAGTAGGTGTTATCTATCCGCATCCACCAGTGAATAAGCCTGAAGAAGCAAAGAAAAAGTTTGTGAATCTGGTGAAGAAGTATGAGATCGAAATCGTTACAATTGGTAATGGTACAGCCTCACGGGAGACAGAACAGTTTGTCGCAGATGCTTTGAAAGAGATCGATCAAAAAATCTCCTATCTCATCGTAAATGAGGCTGGTGCATCTGTATACTCGGCTTCTGAAATTGCTCGAAATGAATTTCCGGAATTACAAGTTGAAGAACGAAGTGCTGTTTCAATCGCGCGTCGACTACAGGACCCTCTTGCTGAATTAGTGAAAATTGATCCGAAGTCAGTTGGTGTTGGTCAATATCAGCACGATGTGACAGCAAAGAATCTGAATGAATCCTTACAGTTTGTTGTGGAGACAGCTGTTAATCAGGTTGGGGTAAATGTCAACACAGCTTCTGCATCACTTTTACAATATGTATCTGGGTTATCCAAATTAGCTGCACAAAACATTGTGAAGTTCCGCGATGAAAATGGTGCCTATAAAGACCGCAACCAGTTGAAATCGATCCCTCGGATCGGTGGCAAAACATATGAACAAGCAATTGGATTCCTGCGGATTGCAGATGGCACAGAGCCGCTGGATCGCACGCCTATACACCCCGAGCAATACGCTGCCACAATGGCGCTTCTAGAACAGCTCAATCTGTCAGCAAAACAATTAGGTACCAAAGAATTAGTAGCGGCACTGGCAACAATAGATGTGAAAGCCACTGCGGAACGCCTGCAAATTGGTGAGATTACACTGACTGACATCATAGATGCGCTTACAAAGCCTGAACGAGATTTGCGAGACGAGTTTTCAGCACCACTTTTAAAATCAGATGTGTTGAAAATGGAGGATCTGCGACCTGGAATGGAATTGCAAGGAACAGTTCGTAATGTTGTTGACTTTGGTGCATTTATCGATATTGGGGTGAAGCAGGATGGATTGGCTCATATCTCAAAGCTAAGCACAAAACGCGTGAAACATCCTATGGACGTTGTATCTGTTGGTCAAGTGGTCACAGCTTGGATCGAGCAGGTGGATGTTGACAAAGGGCGTATTTCACTGACCCTTGTGTCACCATATGTTGATTGATTGGCGTAGGCGCTGTTAGATCGTGGTTGCCCTATCTGGGCGGGATATTCACGAATGGCAGACTACTGGAACGTAATCGCCCGTTGGATCGCATTAGCCAAGCTAGGTAGGCATGATTGGCGCAGGAGTGTAATAAAATAGCATGTACCTAGTCCACATGATGGCAGGAACTTCACCGCAAATAATTCTCGCTGGAGGTGCGTAATGAATAATTATGAACTTCAAAAGATTGTAGAAGAAATTTCACTTGAATTCTTCCACAAACCGTTTATTCATTTGGCGACTTTTAATTCAAAGTTACGCACCACTGGTGGGAGATACCTTCTTCGCACACATAATATCGATATCAACCCAAAGCACTATCAAAAGTTTGGCTTCAAAGAGTTAGAAGGCATTATTAAACATGAACTCTGCCATTATCATTTGCATATAGAGAATAAAGGCTACCAGCACCGGGATGCTGACTTTAAAAACCTCAGTAAACTAGTGGGCGCGCCACGACATTGCTCCACTGTTAAAGAACGAAAGATTAATTACATCTATCAATGTAGAAATTGCGGTCTGCAATACAATCGGGTTCGCGTATTGAATACTTGGAAATATCGGTGTGGGAAATGTCAGGGCAAGCTTACACAAGCAGAAAATAGAAAGATATAACGTAAGCAACAGGGTAGATTCGAAATTAAAAACTTTTTTGTTGACATCAGTATACTGCGCATCTATAATGGAAAAGCTGATTAGATTATAGAAGTTCCTTTCACAAAATGGATTCTATGAGGAAGCGCAAATATTTTAAGTAAAAATTGATAAAAATCCAGTTTACTACTTGACATATAGGTCAAACCCTGTATAATGAAAATACTGTCTTGAAATATTGGACAACTAGTGAACGCAACAAAATTTTTTGATCTTTTTAGGCCTATCGCCAAGCGGTAAGGCAACGGATTTTGATTCCGTCATGCGTTGGTTCGAATCCAGCTAGGCCTGCCAATCTTGTGTTTCAGTTTAAAGGATGCTCCAAAGTACTTTCTATTATCCTCATTACGAATAATTTCGTTTGTTGAGAATTGAATTTCCCTCTTTGTGAAAGCACACCAATCCTTAAAGAATGCTTCAATTTAATAAGAGGAGCCATTAGCTCAGTAGGTAGAGCATTTGACTTTTAATCAAAGGGTCGAAGGTTCGAATCCTTCATGGCTCACCAATTTCCAACTACGCGGTCGTGGCGGAACGGCAGACGCGCTAGGTTGAGGGCCTAGTGGGGGCAACCCCGTGGAGGTTCAAGTCCTCTCGGCCGCATTCAACCGATGCTTCAATTTATATGCGGGTGTAGTTTAGTGGTAAAACCACAGCCTTCCAAGCTGTTGTTGTGAGTTCGATTCTCATCACCCGCTCCAAATTATTGAATGCTCTTTGAAAACTAAACAAAACGAAACGCCAAGCAAGAGATGGAAACATCTCAACAAAGAAACAAAAGTAAATTTGAGCAATCAAATGATCTATAAGAACACTAAGGTGTTCGCAAATAATGGAGAGTTTGATCCTGGCTCAGGATGAACGCTGGCGGCGTGCCTAATACATGCAAGTCGAGCGGGGAATGAGAGAAGCCTAGCTTCTCTCATTCCTAGCGGCGGACGGGTGAGTAACACGTGGGCAACCTGCCCTTAAGATCGGAATAACTCCGGGAAACCGGAGCTAATACCGAATAGGATTTAGACGTGCATACGTTTAAATGGAAAGTTGGCTTCTAGCTAACACTTAAGGATGGGCCCGCGTCGCATTAGCTAGTTGGTGAGGTAACGGCTCACCAAGGCGACGATGCGTAGCCGACCTGAGAGGGTGATCGGCCACACTGGGACTGAGACACGGCCCAGACTCCTACGGGAGGCAGCAGTAGGGAA
>JAVBKB010000102.1:0-2660 GCA_031554275.1 Caryophanales bacterium
ACAAAGTTGTGACCTCAATATGACCTCTTTGCCCTTTAGTAGATCAAGTGCCATCTTCGCTTCATCCTGATTGATTTCCCCAGATGTTAGAAGCTGATCGACTAGATACACTTGAATGACATCCTCAAAGGCATATTCACCTTTAAAGTTTCGCGCTTCAATAAAGAAATTGAACGCCATTTCTGAAATGATTCCACGATTCACAAGATTTTCAGCACTAAAGTCAACCTCTCCAACTTGTGGAGAAAACACTTCTGCTAGATCGTCCAGTGATAAGTTCTCTTTCATGTCTTGGATTTTATGAATCCTTGCTAGAATCTTTTCTCTTGGAAAAAAAGTCTCTTGCCCTGTAAATGTACTTTTGCGAATAAACCAATCCTCCGGAATCAAACTCTTTCTTTTCCAACGATATAATTGTCCGTATGAAATGCTCATTTCATCGAGCAAGTCTTTTTTTGATATTAATTCATTGTCCATCTGTTATCACCTCTGCTATATTTTCTTGATTGCAAAACAACGCTATTGCTTTGGTGTTTATAGCGTAACATAACATTGTTACGTTGTAAAGTGTTTGCCATTTATTTTTTCCCGGTATTTGATATAATGAATAAATACTTCGCAAGCGCTAATTTGCTATGACGTCTTTTTTTAGAAAATTATCTTAAGAAACGAGTGATTTCCACAATGTCAATGCCAGATACAATCACTATTACATGTCCCAACTGCAATAATTCATTTGCCTATACAACATGGAAGAGCATTAATGTGACCATCGATCCAGCTGCAAAACAGAAAATAGTCGACGGAACATTTTTCTTGTGCACCTGCAATTTCTGCGCAAAAGTACATCATGTCCAATATGCTTGTTTGTATCATGACATGAAGCAAAGCCTGCTTATTTACTTATTGGCAAACGAACCCGCAAAATTGGATGAAATTAATTCTATCGCCAAAGATTTTGGTGCGGAATACCGACTTCGGATTGTAACAAACGAAAACCGATTAATTGAGAAGGTTAAGATTTTTGATGCTGGTTTAGAGGATCGCCTTGTTGAAGTGTGCAAACTACTTTACCAAGCACATATTTCCTCAAAGTTTCCAGACAAAGTACTAACTGAATCCTTTTTTGATGTGAAAAATGATGAGCATATCATTCAATTCATTACTGAACAAAAGGAAATTATTACAGCGACGCTTGAACATGAATTTTATGAGAAAGTTAGAGCTACGCTAGCAGGTCAAACGCAAGGGGAGCGTACTTTTCAGCATATTGATCAGAATTGGGCGCTTGTTGCGATGAAGTTGTAACTGTTTATCAGGTAAGTAGAATTTTCAAGTAATCCTAATCAACTTTAATCTCCCGATAATATTTTCAAAGACGAGGAATCATTTACGAAGGACTATCCTAGGAAATTATGACGAAGTATTTGGGAATCTTAGTGAGTTTGAAGTTGCGCTTCTATCGACAATTAGGATAAGTAGGACAAATACACCATTCCTTTGTGGTGTTTTTTTTGCGCCTTGAAATTTTCTTATTATGCTGGTGTCTACTTCAAAATAACCTACTAGCCCGAATTTTTACGTTAAATAGCTACTGCTGAATTCAGAAAATTCCAACCCACAAAAGTTTGTCGATTGGTGATTGAATTCGGATAAAGCCTGTTTTTCGTGCAGATAACAACCAATTGTAGCGTAAATACAACTAACAGTTTCTGTTTTTCGCTTGAAAATTTATAATTTCCCTCGTAGTATAGGAGTAGCGTAATCAAATAAATGAAAGGAGATCGATTATGTTAACATCCATCATCATTGGCGAAAAAATTTCTACAGCTCGAAAAAACAAAAACATTTCACAAGCTCAGCTTGCCAACCAACTTTCAATTAGTTCACAAGCCGTAGGCAAATGGGAACGCGGAGAATCAATGCCCGATATTGTCACTTTCGATAATCTAGCAAATATTTTGGGGGTAGATCTGAATTATTTTTCAGAAAGCTTTGGCTCTGCCGAAAGCGAGCCGATCGTTTTGCCTGAAGAAAAATCCACAGGTTGGAATATGTCCGCGGGAAACTGGAAGGATGCTGACTTTTCTGGTCTGAAGAACCTTCACGAAAAGTTTAATGGCTCAAACATTCAGAACTGTCGTTTCGTTGGATCGGATTTGTCAAGGATGACAATGAAGGGTAACAACATTATTGGCTGCGATTTCTCCCAGTCCAATTTAAACGCTAGTATGTTTTCTGGATCGAATATCCAAAGAAACAGCTTTCAAAATTGTAATTTGAATAATTCAGTGTTTTCGGGTAGCCATATTGATAGTTGTGACTTCACCAACGCTGACTTCTTGGGATCCAATTTGAAAAACGGTACATTTCAAAAGAACATCATTACGAATGCCAATTGGAAGCATTCCGAATTCCATAAGACTTACTTCTCCGCAATTATTTTCGAAGGAAGCATCACCGATTGTTCCTTTGAAAACTGTAGGTACAGTAAAGTAGAATTTCGAAATGTGACCTTTCGCAATACCTTCTTCAAAAACGGAAATATTAAGCGAATTAAATTTATAGATTGTAAAGCGGATAACCTTACTCATGCCTTTCTTAAAATTGTAAACTCAGATATAACTGGTATTGAGTTAATCTTGAAATTCAGAACGCTA
>JAVBKB010000130.1:0-22480 GCA_031554275.1 Caryophanales bacterium
CCTGAAAAGCTTTGGTTTGAAGTAGTGGCAGGTAAGATGACTGAATGTGTCATGATTGATGAAATTGCGGTCTATGATGCAGCGTTACGTAAATGGGTTTCAAAGGTAAATGATACGAGTTATGAAGAACCAACAGGCAACGTTGCAACACCAGTTGTCAGTATTGGCGACCTAGTAACCTTTACGATTAAAGTATTCAATCAATCGAATACAAATGCGATTGTGGCAGAAATCACCGATTATCTACCAGAAGGATTTGAATTTATCGCAAGCGAAAACCCAGATTGGCAGCTGAACGGATCGGTGCTAACAAGTAACAAATTGAAAGGCTTAGTACTAGCACCAGGAGAAACAGCTGAATTGAAGCTAGTTGTTCAAGTTGGTAAAAATGCAACGTCTGCAAATCTTATCAATACAGCAGAAATTTCTAAATTCACAGATGACAAAGATCGTCCAGTTATCGACAAGGATTCAACACCAGACGGTGATCGTGAAAACGATGGATCACCAAAGGACAATGTTATCAATGAAGATGGAAAAGGCAAGAATGACCAAGATGATCATGATATTGCGCTTGTGAAGTTAGCAGAGAAAGTTGCACCGAAGGCTATTGCTCCTGCTCCAGAGAAACCGCAAATTGTCGTGACAGGTGATAACACAATTGACCCAATGAATCTTGCAGTTGCTGCAGCATCGGCATTGCTTGTGTTGTTGGGTGCTGTGAGTAAAAGAAGAAAAACTCCCTTGTGAATATTCCCGAAACCAACCAGTAATTTCAAAAAACCAACCTTCAATCCAAATCTTCCTGCAACTCGTTAGAAAGCTCCGAAGGCATTTCTGAAACCCCAAAGCGAGCAACTTCATCAAAGCTATCATTTGTGTCATATGGATTATCAAATAGTTCATGCAGAACCTTTTCCTCAACAGGGCGATCATTTGGTAAATTTGATTTCGTTGTGTGCGAAATACAAAAAAGAGTGGTTGGAATCGCTTCTAGTCTCTCGGCTGGGATTTCCTTGCCACAGACTTTGCAATTCCCATAAGTTCCGGCTTCTATCGCATCAAGAGCTGAATAAATTTGCAAAAGTTCATCTTGCTGATGGATATCTAGTGCCGCCTGTCGACCTCGATCTGATAAGTCGGTAGCAGTGTCTGCCGGATGATTATCGTATTGCGAAAGCTCACTGCTCACATTGTTCTGTATTTCCTTGGATTGCTTTAATCCATCTTCAATTCTTGATTTCTCTTGTAGTAAAACATTTTTAAAATGTGCACGATCAACCATCCTAAGTACTCCTTTACCCACAGGTATTATTTAATGATAGTGTTTTCCATAAGATAGTGTTTCCGTTTTCCGAGTATTGTATTTCCGAAAAGATTTCCATATCCAAACATTCTGGCATGAAAAAGCCCACCCAGAAAAAGTGCTGGGTGGGAGCTATGTTAATATTCCCGTCAAAAATCGAATAAAGTTGTGGCAAATTCCGATTCTCATCAACATCGGAAAAAATGGTGGATTTCCGTCCCAAGTTTTTTCTTGTGGTGGACTTCCCATCTTGCGGATTTCTTTGTTTGCAATTCGGATCAAGGAAAAATTACCGATCACAACTATTTCAAACAGAAATCATTAATACGCTGTCAATGTAAGAACTTCATATCCTTTTAATTTATCCATGCCTTTCAGGTAAGTTAGATCCACTAAGAAAGCAATACCCGCAACAATACCGCCGAGCTCTTCCACCAACTTAATAGTGGCTTCAATAGTTCCGCCAGTAGCTAATAAATCATCAGTAATAAGGACTCTTTGACCAGGCTTAATTGCATCTTTGTGAATTGCTAAGGTTGCTTGCCCGTATTCTAGTTCATAAGATGTTTGGATAGTTTCACGCGGAAGTTTGCCTTCTTTTCGTACTGGAGCAAAACCAATACCCAACGCATAAGCGACTGGGCATCCGATGATGAAACCACGTGCTTCCGGACCTACAACAAGATCTATTTTTTTATCAATTGCGAAGATAACAATTTCGTCTGTTGCGAATTTATATGCTTCACCATTATCCATTAATGTAGTGATATCCTTAAAGCGAATACCAGGCTTTGGCCAATCTTCAACAATCGTAATGTACTTCTTCAAATCCATGTGACTTCCTCCTATGATTCAGTAGCATTCATGAGTGATCGAAAAAAATTCGTGAAATCTTTTTTTGAAGAAAATAATAATTGGTTTTCTAGTTCACTCTTTGCAAGTTGCGACGAGTAACTGGTTGATTCAACAAGATCTTTCTTGGCAACACCTTTCACTAAGTTTACAATGCCGTTGTCTATTGTAACAAAACCTAATTCAAAAAACACTTTTAAAATAAATGAAATTGAATCTTTTTTCCAAAGGTTTCGCTTTGCCAAGTTTTCTGCATGAGCTTGGGCGTTGAATGAATGGTTTTGTGTAAGAAAGGCATACATCCATTTGAACTGATCACGAGTTGGCGGATTTACGAATAATTCATCTTTTCTCTTTTTTAAAAATAAGTAGTAGCGAGAGTATTTTGCTTGCGCAAACATTTCTTGAATGAGTTGCTTGCTATTCGGAAAATCGACCAAACATAGGTTTTCTGCTATTTTTCCTGTAGAAAATGTCCCTCGATAGACTTCAACCTCACTATGGATTGAAGGAGGAAGTTGCTGGATGCTCTCTTCATTGAAAACGACAATTCTTCGTTCGATCGGAATCAAGTTCAGATTGAATTCTGTCAGTGGTAAGCTTCGCCAATCAAAGATTTGCACATGATTACAGGAGATATCCTGTAAAGTCATTTGGGGAATCAGTTTATTGTTCCATTCATTTATCGAGATTCCCCCAACGATAGATAACTGATCGCTTTGAGAAATCTGTTCAACAATGTGCCCTTGACCAAATCCAATAAGGTCGATAACACCGGTATCATCAGTAAGTTGTGCTTTGAAATGGTTAAAGTCGGCGCCAACTTTTTTGGATGAAAGCATTTCCACTTTTTCAACCAATATTCTTGGTCGAGGATTTCCCCTCCCAAAAGGGGCCAATCGATCTAACAGCTGAATTGTTTTTACAGTGATATCGGCAAGTTTCACTTTGCAATCAATCGCGATTTTTGATACAAAAATGGCTGGATCGACATTGATCTTTGCTTCATGATTGATCGCTTCACGAAAGGCATCAAGGTTTTCCATTCGAAGCGAAAGTCCTGCTGCCATTGGGTGTCCCCCGAACCTCGACAGCAGCTTTTCCTGCTCCAAAAGTTGTTGATACAAATTGTAGCCTTCAACACTTCTTGCTGAACCTTTTGCCTCGTTTTTTGCTTCGTCCAAACTGATAACAATCGCAGGATGTGCATATCTTTCAACTAATTTAGACGCTACAATCCCAACGACTCCAGAATTCCAGCCGCTTTTGCCAATCACAATAATTGGCCACTGACTAATTGGGAAGGTTTCTTCCACCATAGCAATTGCTTCTTCAGTAATAGTTAGCACAAGTTCCTGTCTTTGACGATTAATTGCATCTAAATCAGTTGCAATCTCCACAGCTTTTTCTAGGGAGTCTGACATTAATAGCTCAACTGCTTTATCAGCGCTTCCCAGTCGTCCAGCTGCATTCAGTCGTGGTGCAAAGCCAAATGCAATCGTTTCCTCATTAATTGTATCCAAAGGGATACCAGCAATCTGTGCTAAAGCTTGTATCGCAGGGAGTTGGCTGGTTTTCATACATTCCAGTCCTTTGGTAACTATCAGTCGGTTTTCACCATGTAATTCAACAAGATCAGCAATAGTTCCTATGGCAGCTAATGTAACACAGTCAGGAAGTGCTTCACCCAAAAGAGCATGAGACAATTTCAAAGCAACACCGGCTCCGCATAGCTCTTGATATGGGTAGTTGTCATCGAGTTTAGGATGTAGGATCGAATAGGCGTTTGGCAATTCCGCACCCATTTGGTGATGGTCTGTGATGACAACATCCATACCTAGTGTCGCTGCTTTGTTCATTTCTTCAATTGCAGCAACACCTGTATCAACTGTGATGAGCAAAGTAACACCCTGATGATGTAATTTCTCTATCGCAGATATGTTTGGACCATAACCCTCAGAGAAACGATTCGGAATATAGTATGAAATGGTCGAAGCAGAACCCATTGGTTCTATCAAAGCTTTTCCTGAAGCATCTTCCGGTAGATTAACTGCTGAAGGCATCGCAGTAAGCAACTGGAATGTACGCAATAATATCGCTGTGCTTGTCACCCCGTCAGCATCATAATCACCGAAGATTGCAATACGCTCGCCTTTTGCTATTGCATTTTTGATGCGCTCAACCGCAGTCGCCATTTGACTGAATTGAAATGGATCATGAAAATTTTGTTTGTGTACATTGAGAAATTGTTTTGCTTCATTCAGATTAACAATTCCGCGATTAATAAGCAGAGCCGCAATCAGCTCTGGGATTTTCAATTTATCTACAAACTGCTGCACTAATTCAGCATTTGGGTTCATCACTTGCCATTCTGACTTGGCTTGGAGCATTTTGTCACCTCAATCACAGTCTATTATACAATAGGTGTCAGGATAAATAGAGCATTTTATGGATGATCTATACTGCGCATCCCGAATCCCAACTTGGTAAAAAGAGTTTCTTCCCATAAACTCGCAAGTCACTTTGTCGTTATAAAATCATCAATTGAAGATGTTGGCTCTCTGCTAGGGGTGAAGGTAAATGATATGCAGCTCGTCTTACTGCTTCGCGACAGATTTCTCTTCGATGGACCAATATCTTATTCAAATATCCATAAAAGAACCTACTGATAAACAATCTGATTATACGTATTTAGGAAGACTACAACAAAGTATCCCTGTTGAAGCGCTTTCATCTCAGGAACAAACATTTCTGCAAAGACATCAAGAAAAAATCACTACTTAAATGTAGTGACAATTGTTACACTTAATCCTGATTACATATAAAGATAACGAAACAAACTAAACTATGCTACCCACAGAGATTGGATTCTTTCGTTATCTTAAAGCGGAATCAGGATACACAGTGCCGGCTTATGCAAATACTGCCGGATTAAAGAGAGCTTGTATCGCCATATTCTTCTTCAACATTATTGAGCTAAAACAATTCAACGTATTTCGCTTGTTCCAATTTTATCGAGAGTTTTAAGTTGCATTTCTAACGACAATTAGGATAAGCCCTCACCAATTTCTTTCTGCAAAATATCTTTCCATGCGATTCAGGCCTTCAATGAGTGTCTCCATGGCACAAGCATAGGAGACCCTGAAAAATCCCTCGCCATATTGAGTGAAGGCCGAACCAGGAACGACTGCTACGCCAGCCTTCTTCACTAACTCAAGCGCGAAATCCCATGATGATTGTTTACATTGCACAGGGAGTTTTACAAAAAAGTAAAAGGCACCGTCAGGGAATGTCGTTTCTAGTCCCATCTTGGTTAGGCGATCATAGACATATTTTCTCCGCTCTCTGTAGGCTGTTCGCATTGGAAGAGCATCATCAAACCCTGTTGTCAAGGCAGCAAGAGCGGCATGCTGTGAAATTGAGGAGGCACAGGTCACATTGTATTGATGAACTTTAAGCATATGCTGACAAATAGTAGCTGGAGCGAGTAGAAACCCTATTCGCCAACCAGTCATGGCATGAGACTTCGATAATCCGTTGATAACAATTGTTTGTTCTTTTAACAAATTAGCAATCGAGAAATGATTGTCAGCAAGCTCACTATAGATTTCATCTGCAAGTACAAATATCTTGTGATCTCCTAGCACCACTGCAATTTCCTCTAGTTCGGATTGGCTAAGTGAGACACCAGTTGGATTTGATGGGTAGGGCAAGATTATACACTTCGTCTTCTCTGAAATCTTATTGCGAATTTGTGTTGCGGTAACCTTGAAAGCGGTTTCTCTTGTGTCTAGGTAAACTGCTTTTGCACCACAAATTTGGATGATTGGCTCATATCCAGGATAAATGGGGCATGGAAGTAGCACCTCATCGCCAGGCTGTAAAATAGTTCTTAATGCAACGTCAATTGCTTCGCTTGCGCCAGCAGTTACAATGATCTCGCTATCTGCAAGATAGTTCAAATTGTACTTTTTTTCAAAATAAACACATGCTGCCTTTCGAAGTTCCAGCAGACCTGCATTCATTGTATATGTGGTGTGATTTCCTGTTATTGCTCCAACTGCTGTTGTTTTGATATGCTCAGGGGTATTAAAGTCAGGCTGGCCAATGGTAAATGAAATGACATCTGGGATTCCAGCAATCATATTAAAGAACTGGCGTATGCCAGAAATCTGAATATCTTTTACTAAAGGGTTTATACGGTCTTCCATGAGATCACTCTTTCTTAGGTCTTTTTTGAATCGATTGCGGGGTTTCTCCAAGTCTGGTAAAGACCGGTTGAACGTATTTTCGTGTTGCACTAGGAATTGTTTCTTTAATCCCAGTATACTTCTGCAAAATACTTTTGGCCGTTCGTAAGTTCATCTTTGAGGGCGGGTTTCGAAAGCCTTCGATAGCAAGTCCGAGGTGAGTAAGTGTCTTGAAGTCTTCTTTCGCAGGGTTGATGTGAAATTGATAACTACCACACTCAACTAAGACTGATGAAGTTTGCTGCACATTTTTCGGGTTATTTGAAAAGTGCAAGCCAATTTTCTTTGCAATACCCATACTAATCATCTTTTCGAGGCTTGCGCCTTTCAATTGGTAGAGGAACTTTGGATTCTGGGCAGTTTTTGCATGTTTATTCACTGTAAAAATTGCTTCAGATAATTCTTGTACATTCATAAAACCAGTCCAGTTAGCTTATTTTTATAAGAATTATAGCATTTTTCCGACCTTTCACAAAAATATTTCAAGTAACCAATAAATAATGATTCCTTTATTGTCAACTCTTTGATAATATTTATATATGAAATACTATTAGGGAGTGAAAAAAATGTTTGAAAAGATTAAGAGCTTTTTCAAAAGCAAAACGCAGGATGCAAAAGAATTTGCTGCTAAAGCAGATGATATTCTTGAAGAAAAATTTGACGGCGTCAAAGAAAAGCTTGGCGATGCTAAGGATGTTGTTGCTGATAAGCTTGGCGATGCCAAAGATGTTATGGCAGACAAGTTTGGTGATGCAAAAGAATTTGCAGCTGACAAACTCGGCGATGCAAAAGACGTTGTTGTAGATAAATTTGGCGATGCAAAAGAATTTGCAGCTGACAAAATAGGAGACCTTAAAGACAAAGTAACTGGTAAAGACAACGAAAATGATGCAACTGATAAAGAAAAACTGTAATTAATGAAGGAGAGAACTACTTAAATGGCAAATATTTTGGGTGACTTAATTGCTAAGCTTTTTAAATCAAAGATAGTACAAGATCAGGTTGGCAACTTGGTACAAGATAAGATTGGAGATTTAGTTGGTGGACTTTTTGGTGGAGGCAGTACTGCTGCTACTACCTCTGGTAAGAAACCAGCTAAGAAAAAATCCGAAGGTTTCAGTTTGACTGACCTCTTCACATCAGGTTTTATGAAGGAGAACACAAGCTTTCCTTCAATAGGAGATTTCTTAGGTGCTGGCAATCTTAAAGCTACTTCGCTTGATGAAATTTCCTCACTTCCACAAAACCAAATGCATGATTTGGCGGCAAATGGTACTAAGTTTGATGGTTGGAGAGAGATGCTTGGTGCAGCTGTTGCAGAAGCAATCACAGGAAAGAACAAAAACGTTGATCCATCTTCACTAGACTTAAGTAAGTTAATGAACGCGGATTTCATGAAGAGTAACACAAAGTTCGCTTCGCTTACTGATTTCATGCAAGCAGCGGGTGTAGATTCCGAAGATGCATTAAAAGCAAGTTCAAGTAAAAAAGTAGATGAACTTGTGTCTGAGGATGATTCTAATGGATTCGGGAACTGGAAAGACTTACTTGGATCAGCTGTAACATCATTCTTAAAAAAATAAACTGAGATTTCAGTAAAAAAATGCTAGGTTATGATGATAACCTAGCATTTTTGTGTGTATTACATTTTCTGTCCACAGCTCACACAGAATTTCGCTTCTATTGTATTTGCTGCACCACATGAAGCGCAGAAGTGGCCCTTCGGTTTGACTACTTGACCACATTCAGGGCAGAACTTCGAATCTGCAGGGATTTTGGCATCGCAACTTGGACATTCAATTGATTTGTCAGTATCCCCATCAAAGAGCTTGTTTGCCATTTTCATGCCAGCAGCCATACCTAGCGCATCTGACATACTTGAGTTGCCTTTGCCCATTGCATCTGCTGCACTCAAGTTTTGATATTTGTCAACATCCTTTACCATGCTGAATGCTGCTGCTTTATTAATTTTTTCTTGAATTTCTTCTGGATAATTGAAGCTTTGAATATTGAAGTCAAGGATTGAGATACCAATTTTCCGCATTTCGAAATCCAGGTCCGTTTTAATTCCTTCTGCTATATCGAATGCGCTGGCTTGGAGACGGAACATATCTTTTCCCTCTTGTAAGATCCATTTCATCAGATACTTATCCAATACTGCGACGATTCGACCGCGTAGTTCTTCAACAGTATACATTTTCTTTACACCAGCAATTTTGTCAATTAGGGTGATGTAGTCAGAAACTTTGAAAATCAATGTGCCAAAAGCTCTAACAGGTAGTCCGCCTGGTAATTCCTCAGAAGGAATGTTAATGGCGTTTTGTGTACCCCATTTCAACTCGATTTCTTTGTTATTTACAAAAAGTACTTCAGCTCGTAAACCGCTATTAAATCCGAATCGAAAGCCCTTTAATGTGCTTAGAAAGGGGATGATATCTGATTGCAATTCATAAGTGCCTTCCTTTTCGAAAATACCTTCAACGCGACCATTATACATAAATACAGCATCTTGTCCTGCTTTAAGGATAACGCGAGAGCCTTTCTCAAGCTCATCGTCATTCCATTTCCAGAAGATCACATCTTCCCGGAATTCTTGCCATTCCACAACATCTGCAAACATTTTTTTACCGCCTTTCAAATGATTTCACTAATTGTAACGTTTAAATACAATCGTATCGAAAACTTACTGCTAAAGACTATTCAAAAATTCTTGTCCTGCCTCAGTTCCAGTCAAGAAGTAAATTATGATAAATAATAGAACTAACCCAAGAACAGTTAAGATCGCAATCTTGACTGGACTATATGGGTATCGGCCAGCAATTTCACCATTTTCACCATTGATTACATAGCTGTAAATTTTATTTTTGAACATAAAACCAGAACTCCATACTGGAAACAACACATGTTTAAACCGAACATTAGAATAGGTTGTATCTAGTGAAATCCCCTGTACAACGTCGTATTGAGCCAATACTTGACTTTCAACGTCTCTAACCAGGTAGTTGTACATCTCATGCTGAGCCATTTCAAATCCTGGTTGTGGCAGCATCGCATACTTTTCAGCATAGAAGCCCGACAAGTATGCAGATGAAAAGGGCACAAGGTGACCAGTATTAAATTCGTCGACTTGAGTTACTAGCGATGCATTCTTACCGCCACCATTTACAAGCACATCATCAAAAGACCGGGAAACAGAACCACTTACATTGTACCAACGAACTCTTTGCTCTTGTCTTCTGTTACCTCTACCGTCACTGACTGTAACATAATAGACTTCTCCACCCATTGCAGCATAACGGCTGTTTGTATCGGCATCATAAGTCCAATAAGGAAGGTAAATAGGCTTTAGCAGATCTTCTTGGTACATTTTTTTAAGAATATTAGGTGCTAGCCATCTCCGACCGATCCAATTTTTAAAAATTTCAGCCGAACGCTCTTTGGTAACCTTAAATGGGATAATTCCCTCAGGCCGAATGCCAGCATCCTGCTTCACTTCCAAAATATTAGATGAGCCACAAAAAGCACAAGATGCTGTTGTATCATTCTTGGCAATTGATAATTCTGCACCACAAGAACTGCATTTGACAGTGTGAATCTGTTCTCCCCATTCAACATCTGCTTTTGAAAGTTCTATTTCTGTGAAATCATACTCTCTTATTGTGCTTTTCTGATTGGGCAGCTTCTCTAATACATAGTTGCAATTTGGGCAGAGCATATGCTGTGACGCAATATCAAACTCGAGAATACTGTTACACTTTGGGCAATTATAAACGATTTGCTCTTTCGATACAGCCATTTCTTGAACAGCCAAATGAATTCACTCCATTGCTTTGTGAATGCTTTGATTCATTATTTTGATAGAATTTGATTCTGTTGTTTCTGTACTTTATCACAAATCAGGCTGCGCCTTGCGCAGCCTGATTGTTTGATTGAAAATATTATTTCTTTGCTTTAGCTTTCATAGCAGCAAGCTCATCTTCAACTGATGGCGCAGATGGAATATCATCATATTTATCTTCTAGATCATCCAATTTCTCTTCATAAGAAAGCTCATTGTCTGTAACAGAATTCAACTCTGCCATAGCATTTGCTTTGTCTAGCATTTTGTTTGCTTTCTCTTCCATCTCACCGAATTTGTTCATGCTACCTTTTGATTGATCAATACTTGAGCCTAACTTGTTGATATGCTCTTGAGTTTTGGCGATATTCATTTTGGCTTTAATATTATCACGACGAGAATCTAGCTCACCGATTTGGTCTACTAATTTATCATGCATTGCACGCATTTTTGTTGAATTAGCAGTCGCTGAAACAAGTACTTGTTGCAAGCTTGCTTGTTGTCCAACCAAATGACTTTTCTTTGTAAGGAAGTCTCTCGCATCTGAATCATTACCAGCTGCAACAGCACGTTCAGCATAGCTTTGTAGTTTGTTTACTTCAGCTTGATTCTCATCGAATTCACGCTGTGCACGCATTTGCTCTGCCATAATAGTTGCTGTTTCTGATTTGACTTCATTGAGGTCGTCTTGCATATCTCTTAATGCCTCATCAATCATTTTCTCTGGGTCTTCAGCCTTGTCTAGCAATGAGTTGATGTTAGCTTCCATGATGTCTTTAAATCTTGATAAAATACTCAATTGGGGTTTCCTCCTAAGTAGCAGAAATATCTACTACAATGATTTTTCAGCTAGAATAACTAGCCACGCTATAATTATATTAATTTTGGGGCAAAATTTCAATGATTGTTTTTTAAATTTTCTAGTATAAGAGAATTTAATAATTATTATTTATTGGAATCTATTTGAAAAATAGTCACTTTTCTAATGCAACCATTGAGCAAATTTTACAAAAAAAATAAACGGACTTAAGCAGCTTACTTAAATAATGAAATTCCCTTGCAATCAACTAACATGAGGATGATAAAAAAACCTAATGCGCAACAAATTCCAGGAGGGTTTTGTTTTCTTCGCAAAAGGTCTTAAGGTGTTATCTTTGATAAATATTAATATTTTCTGTGACACCGTATGGCATTGGGTACCCGCTAATAGGATAACTTGGATACGGGGCGACAGGCGGATAGGGGGCAACAGGTGGATACGCTGGATATGGTTGAAATTGGGGGTATGGCATTGGGTAGGGATAGGGACGATTGAATAACAGACCCCCAATCGCGAGTCCACCGAGAAATGGTAGAAACGGGATGAATCTTTCGTCTTCTCTATAAATATTGCCATTGATTCCATTAGGGTTTTGAAAATAATCGGGATACATTGTAGACCTCCATTTTGCTTTTTCAATAATGAGAAGGTTGCACTGAAGCCTTCATTATGGGTAAAATGTCTTCAAGCTATATTATGGGATAACCACTCACTCTGAGCCTGTTCAAATCGAATATTGGGGGAAAAGTCAAATGAAGAAACTTACTGCAGAAGAAATTATATCGTTTATCGGTAATAGTAAAAAATCAACACCCGTTAAAGTCTATGTAAAAGGAGACCTCGATCAAATTGAGTTCGGAAATACCGTTCAAGCTTTTGTGGAGTCAAAGTCAGGCGTTCTTTTTGGAGAATGGGAAGCTATTGAAAAGTTTTTAGAAGAAAATAAAGCAAATATTTCGGACTATGTATTGGAATGTGATCGCCGCAATTCAGCTATTCCATTATTTGATAAGAAATATGCAAACGCTCGTATCGAGCCAGGTGCAATCATTCGTGACCAAGTGGAAATTGGGGATCAGGCTATTATCATGATGGGTGCTGTAATCAATATAGGTGCGACAGTTGGTGCGAAGACGATGATTGATATGAATGCGGTTCTTGGTGGACGTGCAGAAGTTGGTGCCAATTGCCATATTGGTGCAGGAGCAGTGTTGGCAGGAGTCGTTGAACCGCCATCTGCAAAACCAGTAATCGTTGAAGACGGTGTTTTGGTAGGGGCAAATGCAGTTGTATTGGAAGGTGTCCGTGTTGGAGCTGGTTCAGTTGTAGCTGCTGGTGCCATTGTTGTTCAAGATGTAGCGCCAAATACTGTGGTTGCAGGCGTACCAGCAAGGATGATCAAAACAATTGATCAAGTAGACAAATCGAAAATTGAAATGAAAGATGAATTACGTAACTTGTAACAGGCAGTTAATTTCTTAGCATCATAATAAGGGGTTTCCACAGGAATTGCTGTTTCTAGCGAAGAAAATTACTGTTGTTAGAAATTATGTTTACCTAAATACTTCAATGTGTCATACTATTATTATCTTATTGAGAAAGGAACACAGAAAATGAATAAAATGATGAAAAAGGTTTTACTTGGATCAATCATGGCTATTTTAGTCCTAGGATTAGTAGGTTGTGGTGGAGGAGATCAAACAATTACAAGTAAGGATAAGAAATTCGAGGTTAAAGTTCCAAAAGAATGGGAACTAGTTGAAGACGGAGTAGGCGAAGACGGACTAGTTGTCGCTGATGCACAATCAGAAAGTGATGCTACTCAAATGGTTGTAATTATGCCAATCGGTGAACCGGACATGTTTGAAGGTGACCTTGAAGATTCATTTGATGAAATTTTTGGATCAGAAAGTGGTACAGATACGAAAAAACTTTCTACAGACAAAATTTCTGGCTTTGAGGCGATTACAGTTGAAATAAAATCTGATGACGAAGGTACATATATTGCAGCTCTTATCAAAGGCGAAAAGAAAGTATATATGGTGAATACTGGAGCAAAAGAGAGTAAAGACTACGATCAAAAGAAATTTGAGAAGATTGCAAAAAGTGTTAAGATCAAAGAGTAATGATAATCTAATTATGACATCTCCAATGTAGACTACATTGGAGATGTTTTTTCGTGGTGACAACTTGTGCTAAGAAACAGTTTCGACTAGTTCTTTGCAGACATATTTACACCCAATATGCCGCCCATCATTGCCGTTAGGACATAACTTGCGTAGTAAATAATTTGTTTTATTGAGAACAAAGTATCTAAACCCAAATACTGATACAGGAAAATGATTAACGTGTACAACAAGCCAGTCGCACCGCCAAGCATCCAACCGGATTTTTTCCCTCTTCCACCAGAAACAAAACCGCCTATGAATAGGGAAATGAATGAGACAAATAAGATTATGTAACCAATGGTGGTCTCACTTGTATCTGTGAAACGCAGAATCAGTGAGAAGATCAAACTTGATGTAGCTGCAAGCACAAAGATCACTAACAAACCATAAAGAATTGCTGTACTAATTTTTTTCGTTTCGATGGTAAATCCCCTCTTTCATCTAACTGGACACGCTAATCCAACTATATGTACAACAGATTAGAAAAAGACCAGGTTGTATAGAATTTTCCAAGCTGTTGAACTTTTTCCACACAGCAAAATTCACAATTTCACACCAAAATCTCATCCAATAAAACTCCTTGAAATCAATTTACCAAAGAGCGGAATGCGCTGCACTTCAGGCTTCGTGACAACACCAGTAATCACCAACAATATGAGAAACAGTACAACCATGAGGGATGCAGTCAGAAGCACATTCTGTACCATTCCAAGTGCTGCGAATATCTTCAAGTTAAGCAGATGTCCTGTGAACCCTGTAATCAAAATAATCACACCTGTAACAACATATTCTCGCAGATAAATTGGCACATGGATTTTGCGGGAAATTGAAACGAAATGTAGCCAAGTAATCAGGATTATTCCAACCCCAAGCGAGAGCGTAACCCCCATGATACCAAAGCGAGGTTGCGTTGCCAGAATCAGTATTAATACTGTTTTCACAGCTGCTCCAATGAAGCTATTCACCATTGCAGCAGTTGCCATATTCATTGCTTGCAGTGCTGCTTGAAGCGGTCCTTGGTAAAAGAAAAACAGGAAGAAAGGCGCCAGAAATTTAACATAATGGGCAGCATGATTATTGCCATACATCAAGGTCATTAATGGGTCTGCTAACACATAGATGATGACAACGGAAAGAGCACCACTGATAAAGGTGAAGCGTAACGATTGATGTAGCTGGTACTCCACTAGCCTGAATTTCTTTTTCGCATAGGCTTCACTAATAGCAGGAATGAGTGAAGTACCCAATGAAGTTGTGATAAATGATGGAAGCATGAGGAGTGGCAAGGCATATCCCGTTAACTCTCCATATAGCTTTGTAGAACTAACAGTTGTGATGCCTGCGATCGCTAAACTCTGTGCGACAACAATCGGCTCAAGGAACCAAGCTATTGAGCCAATCATCCGACTGCCAGTAGTAGGGATGGCAATTGTCATCAGCTCTTGTAGTGTTTTACGTCCCTTGACCATATGAGAGAAAAATTGTTTGCGTAAGCGAAAATTTTTTCGAAGTTTAAAACGTGCCAGTAGATACAATAATGAAACTAGCTCTCCTATTATAGAAGCCACAATGGCACCAGCAGTGGCATACTCAATGCCATAAGGTAAAAACTTCTTCGTGAGGTAAGCGATTAAAGCAATTCGAACAGATTGCTCTAATATCATTGAAAATGCAAATGGGTTCATCTGCTGTTTCCCTTGGAAGTAGCCCCGTAACACGGCAGAAACTGCTGTGATCGGAATAATTGGTGCCATAGCAAGGAGTGGGTAATAAACGCGGTGATCTGTGAACAATGTTTGAGAAATGAACTTTGCACCTAATATTAATAAAGGTGTGAAAATCATTGAAAGAAGAATGGTTACTGCCAGTGAAACAACAAGTATTGATTTCACTTTCCTTGAATCATCTCTCGCCGTAGCTTCCGCAACAAATTTGGAGATGGCAACAGGTAGTCCAATTTGTGTGATCGCAATCACTAGAAATAGGGTTGGTGAGGCCATCATGTATAAACCAACGCCCTCTTCACCAACAAACCGTGCTAACACGATCCGATTAATGAATCCAAGAATTCTAGTGATGAATCCTGCAATGAGTAAAATGATTGTTCCTTTAAGAAATCTTGACATATTAAATTACCAACCTTTTCAATCTATCAACAATCCAGTACAATAGAAATGATACTTGATTGTTTGACTCTTTTTTCTTAAGCGAGTTATTTGTCTACATAACTAAAGGTAGCTTTATAAAAGATATGCACTCAACAGACAAGCTTATGATTTTTCAGTAACTATTATTTCTTTAGTTTTTTTTGCGAAAAAAAAATTGAGAATGTAGAATGTGAAGGGTAGGAGTACTTATGCATCCAAATGAATTGTATCGAAAGCAGGTACAACCCGCTTTACAGCTGAAGTGTAAGGATTTCGAGTTAATGGGTTACAATGTTAATGAAGAAGGAATTTGGAGTTATTTTGTGGATTATAAATGGCGTAAGCAGACCAATGTTTTGCGTCTATATCAAGTTGTAAATGAGATACTAATGCTGAAGATTTCTGACTATATGAACTTTGCCTCACTAGATGTGATCAAACGTTCGGGCCCAAAGAGGAAAGGGATGCAGTTAAATAAAGAAGACTTGAAAGATTTGATCTAGTTTTTTACTAGGGATAAGTATTATAATGTATTTTATTGAAGATGGAAGTTTTGAGAGGAGCCATAAGTAAATGATTAAAAGAAGTAGAATAATTGCATTTGTTCTGATTGTGGGTTGTCTAGGCGGAATATTTGCATGGACAGTTGAACCAATAATGAAGAACGTAAGTTTAGGTTTAGATCTTCAAGGAGGATTTGAAGTTCAGTATCAAGTTGACCCTGCTAAAGAGGGGCAAACAATTAATGAAGAAGCACTAAAGGCAACTGCAAGCGCACTTAACCGACGAGTTGACGTTCTTGGAGTCAACGATCCAAGCATCAATATTGAAGGCGAAACAATACGTGTCCAGCTTGCAGGCGTGAAGGATGCAGATAAAGCAAGAAAAATACTGTCAACAGAGGCTAATCTGACGTTACGTGATTATCAAGACAAGGTAATGCTTGATGGTGCTGACTTTGTGGAGAACGGCGCTTATGCTGGTTATAATGACCGCAATCAGATCTGTGTTTTCATCAAGTTAAAGGACGCTAGCAAATTCTATAATGTAACGAATGAAGTATATGGTAAGCCGGACAAGGCATTGGTCATTTGGTTGGATTTTGAAGAAGGTGTCGATTCATATGCCACTGAGAAGGTCAAAGCCAAACCTAAGTTTATCTCCGCACCAGGTGTAAATGATGGTCCAATTAATAGTGAAACAGCAACAATTTCGGGAAGTTTCACCATTCAAGAAGCACAAGAACTTTCTGAAATCCTTAATGCTGGGGCACTACCAACAAAGTTAACTGAGATCTATTCGACATCAGTGGGAGCACAGTTTGGTAAGAATGCGTTAGATCAAACAATGCTAGCAGGCATAATTGCTTTGGCACTTGTATTTGCATTTATGATTTATTTCTACCGATTCCCTGGTTTTCTGGCATGTATTACATTAACAATATATTGTTATGTCATGATTTTTGTTTTTGAAAAGATCAATGGTGTGCTAACCCTACCAGGTATTGCCGCCTTGATTCTTGGAGTGGGTATTGCTGTTGATGCCAATATCATTGCTGATGAACGGATTAAGGACGAGCTTAGAAAAGGTCGAACGGTTAAAGCAGCATTCAAAGAAGGTAATAAACACTCGATCGCTACAATCATTGATGCTCACGTAACAACACTTATTGTCTCGATTGTTCTCTTTATCTATGGTACAAGTTCTGTTAAAGGATTCGCAACAATGCTGTTTATCAGTATCATTGTTGGTTTCTGTACTGCAGTATATGGTACAAGAGGATTAATGAAGCTTTGGGTAGATAGCAATTTCTTAAACAATCGTTTAGGCTGGCTCCATGTGAAGAAAAGCCAAGTCCTCAAACTCAAAGATGTCAATAATGACTTAGATATCCCGACACGTTTTGATAAATACGATTTTATCAAGCATAGTAAAAAATTCTTTATTGTTTCACTAGTACTCACAGTTGTCGGAATCGGCTCCCTTTTCATCTCAGGTCTTAATACGAGTATTGACTTCTCAAGTGGATCGCGGATTGAAGTTGTTTCTGATAAATCCGTTTCTGTAGATGTAGTTAAAGAAAAGTTTGATGAATTGGGGATTAAGGTTGATGATGCGATCACGGCAGACGCAGGCGCAGGCAATGAATCCGTTATTGTGCGAGTCAAAGGAGAGCTCTCCCAAGACCAAGTACTTCAAGTGAAGTCAACGATGAGTTCGACGTTTGGGCATGAACCAAATATTAGTACAGTTTCATCCATCATTGGAAAAGAGCTTGCAAAGAATGCTTTGATATCAGTACTAATTGCTTCCATTGGGATCATTATCTATATAACAATTCGATTTGAGTGGAGAATGGCAATCGCAGCAATTGTTTCACTTCTGCATGATGCATTCTTTATCGTCACGGTTTTCAGCTTGATCAGGTTTGAAGTTGACTTAACGTTTATTGCAGCCGTTCTGACGATACTTGGTTATTCAATCAATGATACAATTGTTACCTTTGACCGTATTCGTGAGAATATGAAAAAAGCAAAGAAAATCCGATCCAAAGAAGAGGTTGCTCGGATTGCGAATATCAGTATTCGTCAAACCTTGAGACGATCTATTAATACTGTTGTGACCGTTATCTTAACAGTACTGGCGATGCTCATATTTGGAAGTCATGCGATCTTCAACTTTAACTTCGCATTACTTGTGGGCTTGATGATTGGTATGTATTCTTCGGTTCTGATTGCAGTGCCGATTTGGGTTTTCTTGAAAGGAAAACAGGTTTCCAAAACAGGTGGCATCAAGACTGAACCGAAAAAGAGTATCGAAGGAACTGTGTAAAAACTTCTAACAAAACACAATTTTAAAATTAATAATTGAGGATAGCTACTGTGCAAACAGCAACTATCCTTTCTTATAAGAAAAAACTTTTTGAAAAAATTTCTTAATTGGGGTGCCGTATGAAAAAACCAAGTCTTAAAGAGAGATTGAGTTATCAGTTTGACAAAGTAATGACGAAAGGAACAGTTGCACTTGTTGGGCTGTTATTTCTGATTACAATTATTGTGATATTAATTGGTGGGTGGATAGCTTCGTGGTTTGTGGATGAAGATGTTTCGATTTGGAAATCGCTTTGGTTAAGCTTCAACCATACAATTGATTCTGGGATGCTTGGAGGAGATGAAGGTGGCATATCTTTACTTCTGATCATGTTCATCATAACAATTTGTGGTATTTTCATTACTAGTATGTTAATCGGGGTGTTGAGTTCTGGTCTAGAATCGAAGTTTACTTCCTTGAGAAAGGGAAAGTCCAGAGTGCTTGAGAATGGTCACGTGGTGATCCTTGGATTCAATGATAATGTTTTCCCGATTATTTCTGAACTGTTGATTGCCAATGAGAGTGAGAAGAAGCAGAGCATTGTCGTATTTGGTAACGAAGATAAAGAAGTAATGGATGAAGCGATGAGTGCTTATTTTCCTGATACAAAGAATACAACGATTATTTGTAGAAGCGGTGAGACAACTAGTATTTCGGATTTGTCAGCCTGCTCAATCGAAAGTTGCCGATCAGTTATTGTCAATGAATCAGATGATTTCTCTGTTATCAAAACCATTATTGCTACAGCCAGTATTATTAAAGATTCGGAGAATTGTAGTGCGTATATGGTTGCGACTGTTCAAAATAAGCGAAATGTCGAGGCAGCAAAAATCGCTGGTGAAGGATTTGCATATATTCTGTATTTCAAAAGCACAATTGCTCGAATTATTGCACATACTTGCAATCAACCTGGATTGTCTGCTGTTTTTACGGATTTATTCGACTTTGCAGGGGATGAAATCTACTTTGAAGAATTCCCGCAATTCTATGGAAAAACCTATCAAGAAATTATCTGTTCGTTTGGATCGTCTTCTGTTATTGGTATCGGAAAAAACAAAGCTACACTTCTTAATCCGAATAATGAAACAGTCTATGATCAGGGTGATCAACTAATCTTGATTGCAGCTGATAATAATGAGTCATCAGCGCTAGCAAATGCGCCAGCAATCGATGTTAACGCGATCTTGTCAAATACACATCGTACAAATATTACGCCGAAAGAAAATGTTCTTTTCCTTGGCTACAACGATTTGTTACTAGAAATAATCGCAGAGCTAGATCATTATGTTGCAGATGGATCGAAGATTTGTATAGCTACGACAGAAGCTTTGCCAGACGAAACAAAGAAATTACTAGAAAGCAAATGTAAGAAAATTGATCTTATTCTCAAAGAATGCGACTTATTTACACAAAGTGAGTTGGAAGCACTTGTGAAAGATGCAGTCAGTATTGTTTTATTAAGCAATTATGATCAAGACCCTGAGGTATCCGATTCAGAGACATTACTGCTCTTATTACATCTAAGAGATATTTCACTTAAGAAAGGCTACAGCTTCTCAATAACAAGTGAGATGATTAAAGTTCGCAACCAGAAACTAGCTAAGGTAGCTCGTGTTAATGATTTTGTTATAAGTAGTAATATTACTGGCTTGATGGTGGCTCAGCTTTCTCAAAACCAACTGCTATTCAATGTTTTTGAAGATTTGTTAGATAATGATGGTTCAGAAATCTATATGAAACCTGTTGGTGATTATGTAGATCTAAGCAAGCCTGTTAATTTATTTACAGCTTATCAGGCCGTTGCAAATCGAAATGAAACAATGATCGGTTATAAGCGAATGTCAGGAACCAATCAAAGTTATCAAATTACCTTGAACCCAGATAAGCAGGAAGAGATTAAATTTACAGAACAAGATTCATTCATAGTTCTTTCAGAAGAAGGCTGAACGATACGATTGGATATAAGTCGGGAGAAGCGACAGAAAAGCTGAGATTTGGACAATTTAGCGCAGACGAAATAGTTGCAACATATTGTTCAGATACAATAACTGCGACATAAATCCTGTTTGCTTTGAACATCAAAAGGATGTGGAATCCATTTTGGAACAAATTCCGCATTCTTTTTGATTTATCCTATTTATTTCGTAATTCGACGAAAAGATTGGTCGATTTCGGAAATATCCGCTTTATCCTAATTGTCGATAGAAATGCAACTTATCCTGATTACCGATTAAGATAGCGAATGCTTTGTGGTAATTTTCCATCTCGCTTTGTTAAAAAAGTGCATAAATATCTAGATATTCGCGCATTTTTTGCCGCGCGAGATGAAAAAATTCCGGACAAATCATTCACTATTTTAATCGGTAATCAGGATTAAAACTCGCTAAGATCCCAAATACTTCGTCATAATTTCCTAGGATAGTCCCGCTATCCGTCGTAAATTATTCCTCGTCTTTGAAAATCTTATCGGAGTTTTAAGTTGTATTTTAACGACAATTAGGATTATTTTGATTATTTTCTTTACTTTTAGGCAATTTTTATTAATAATAGATACAATCTTTTGAACCGAGGAATCCTATGTATACACAGAAGTTTTATCGACCAAATCAGGTTTTCGAAGACGCCGCAAAGTATGTGAATGACGAATCTGGAATGGCTTTGATCAAAAAGGCATTTGAATTTGCAGATCGATTGCACAAGGGGCAGTTTCGTAAATCAAGAGAACCATATATTGTGCATCCTACTCAGGTGGCAGGGATCCTTGTTGAGCTTGAGATGGATCCAGCAACAATTGCTGCTGGGTTTCTTCATGATGTTGTAGAGGACACTGACGCTACACTTGAAGAGATTGGTCGTGAATTCAACGAGACGATTATGCATTTGGTTGATGGTGTTACAAAGTTAGGAAAGATCAAATATAAGTCCCAAGAACAAGAACAGGCAGAGAATTATCGCAAGATGTTTGTGGCAATGACGAATGATTTCAGGGTCATTATCATTAAATTCGCTGACCGGCTACATAATTTAAGAACACTGAAGCATTTACCTCCTGAGAAACAAATGAGAATTGCTAATGAGACGCTTGAAATCTTCGCGCCACTTGCAAACCGACTTGGTATTTCCAATATTCAATGGGAATTAGAGGATACCGCACTCCGTTTTCTAGACCCATCTCATTATTTCAAGGTAGTCAACTTAATGAAACAGCGAAGCCATGAGCGGGAAAAATATCTCAATATGGTTATGGAAGAGATCCGCAAAAGCATGGCAGAATCTGATATTGAGGGTGAAGTGTTTGGGCGACCAAAGCATATCTACAGTGTTTATCGGAAGATGGAGATAAAGGGCAGGCAGTTTGACGAGATTTACGATCTGATTGCAGTTCGTGTTGTCGTTGATAGCATTAAGGATTGCTATGCAGTATTAGGTGCAGTGCACACATTATGGACACCAATTAATGGTCGGCTAAAGGACTTTATCGCAATGCCGAAATCAAATATGTATCAGTCTTTGCACACAACCGTGATTGGACCAGAACGCGTGCCATTTGAAATCCAAATCCGGACTAAAGATATGCACCGTGTTGCACAATACGGTATCGCAGCACATTGGGCGTATAAGCAAGATAAGGATATTAAAAAGAAGAAGGATGCTGAGAAGAAGCTTGATTTCTTCCGAGAGTTTGTAGAAGTGCAAGAGCAGGATCAGAATGATGATGTTACTTTCTTGCAATCCCTTAAGAATGATTTGTTCACAGATATGGTCTATATCTATACGCCAAAGGGTGATGTATTTGAGTTGCCGCAGGGGTCAGTGCCAATTGATTTTGCTTATCGGGTTCACTCAGAGATTGGCAATAAAACGATAGGTGCAAAGATCAATGGAAAGATTGTTCCATTAGATACAGAGCTAAGTACAGGGGATATAATTGAAATTCTTACTGCAAAGAATTCTTCAGGTCCAAGCCGTGACTGGCTGAAAATGGCGAAGTCAGTACACACACGAAACAAAATTAAGCAGTTCTTTAAGAAGCAAAACCGAGAAGAGAATGTTATTAAGGGACGTGATATGCTTGAAAAAGAACTTCGTGATATGGAGATCGAATTCAAGGAAGCATTCGCCTCTGATAATCTAAAACGTATTCTAGATAAATATAATTTTCTACACGAAGATGACTGATATGCTGCAATTGGTTATAGTGGATTGAATGCGAGACAGGTTGCAACGA
>JAVBKB010000056.1:0-7666 GCA_031554275.1 Caryophanales bacterium
AATAATCTATTAAAGACGAACTTTAATCTCATACATATGAAAACATTATACGATTATAATTCAGCCTGCAAGCAAAAAGTTCAATAATCGTAAAGTAATAACGATAATATTTTAACAACCCAAATCTAAAATAACAAATACTTTGGGTTTCTTTGGATTGGAAGAATCTCTTAAAGGTCTTACCTGTTTGGAATAATACTTTCTTTAGTCTTTTGATTTCCTCAAAAAACTCTTGACTAATGGTGAGAAATAGGACTTATATGCTAAGGCCAAATTGATTTTTTTATCAACGTTCAAGTTAATCCTCCTCAACAACTGGATGCAAATCCACAATTTCTAGTTCGAATCAGAAAACACATTAGAAAAGCTAAGATGCATTGAATCATCTTAGCTGTGGACAAATATATGAACTCTTTTTTTCTTTCGTATTAGAAATTTAGAACAAGCCTTGCGGATTCCCGTCGGCATCAACATCCATATTTAAAGCAGCGGGCTGCTTTGGTAAACCAGGCATTGTCATCACATCACCAGTGAGGCAAACAATAAATCCAGCACCAATTGAGGGTTTCAGTTTACGAATTTGAATTTTGAACCCGGCTGGGCGACCAAGTTTGCTTGGATCATCGGAAAGGGAGTATTGTGTTTTCGCCATACAGATGGGCAGGTTACCCCAACCCTCATTTTCAAATTGAACCAGTTGTTTCTCCGCTTCCGCAGAAAAGCTTACATCGTCAGCACCATAGACTTTTTGTGCTATTGTTCTGATTTTGTCAGCAAGAGGTAGTTCCAGTTCGTATAAATGGTTAAAATTATTTTCTGCACCCTCGATTTGTGCAATTACTTGCTCCGCTAATAATAAACCACCTTCGCCGCCTTTTTCCCAGACTTCGGTGAGCGCATAGTGGTATTGGTTTTCCTTGCAAAGCTTTTCAACAAGTGCAACTTCACTATCTGTATCGGAAACAAACTTATTAATCGCAATTACTGCAGGTAAGCCAAATTTGCTTATTGTTTCAACATGTTTTTGCAGATTTGCAAACCCAGTTTGAAGCGCCTCTAGATTTTCGTTCACTAATTCGTTTTTATCCATTCCACCATGCATTTTCAATGCACGTATTGTAGCGACAATGACTACTGCACTTGGTTTCAATCCTGCTGCTCGCATCTTGATATTCAAGAATTTCTCTGCACCTAGGTCTGCGCCAAATCCAGCTTCAGTAACTACATAGTCAGCTAGTTTCAAAGCAGTCTTTGTTGCAAGCACACTGTTACAACCATGTGCAATATTGGCGAAAGGACCTCCGTGAATGAGTGCAGGTGTATGTTCAATTGTTTGCACGAGGTTTGGTTTAAGTGCATCTTTTAATAGAAGGGTAAGTGCCCCTTCTACTTTCAAATCAGCGACAGTTACAGGGTGATTGTCATATGTATAGGCAACAACAATTCGTTTTAACCGTGCTTTCAAATCTTGTAAACTCGTTGCTAGACAAAGAATCGCCATTACTTCTGAAGCGACAGTAATGTCAAAGCCGTCTTCCCTTGGAACACCTTGAATCGGTCCGCCAAGTCCAATAATGACATGCCGAAGTGCACGATCATTTAAATCTACAACCCTTTTCCAAACAATTTTCCGAGGATCAATATTGAGTAGATTCCCTTGATGTAAATGGTTATCAATGAATGCAGCAAGAGCATTGTTGGCACATGTAATGGCGTGTAAATCGCCAGTGAAGTGCAGGTTGATTTCATCCATTGGCAGAATTTGTGCATAACCACCACCAGTTGCGCCACCTTTAACTCCCATAACTGGGCCCAATGATGGTTCGCGCATTGCAATCATTGCTTTTTTCCCTTTTCGTGCTAACGCATCTCCCAATCCCACAGTAACAGTCGATTTTCCTTCTCCTGCTTTAGTCGGATTGATGGCAGTAACCAAGATTAAGTGCCCATCTTGTTTGGTTGTAAGCTTGTCTAGTACACTAAGTGAAATCTTACCTTTGTATTTTCCATAAGCTTCAAAATCATCTTCATCAATGTTTAAGCTATTCACGATATCCTTTATTGGCTTCATTTCCGAAGCAAGAGCAATTTCAATATCTGATTTAATCTTTGTTTTCACAACATCACCTCTTTCAAATATTCATCTTGTTTCCTGATAAAAATATAAAATTGAATTGGCGAAATTCTAACTTTGTCAGTCAAGTCTAGCAGACGTTTAGAGTGAGCCGCTTTTCCATTCGCACATTACCCCATTACTACTTTATGTTTTTATCAGGAAACAGGATTATTAGTATTGTACCGTAAAGGAAAGATAATAGAAATTAAAAGTCATTGAAATATTCATGATTATTTTGCATCATTCAGATTTATCTGGTATTTTTGAAAAGGATGCAGAAATAAAGAGAATCCTTCTTTTTCTCTGAAACAATGAGTACACTTGAATTAATTGCGAATTCTTTTGAATTTCGAAATTGATTCTATTATTTTAATAAAATTAGAAATTTTGTACTGTGGAAGGAATGGTAGCTGTGACTTTTATATTTGCTCATCGTGGTTACTCCTCTAAATATCCGGAGAACACTATGTTGGCTTTTCAGAAGGCCTCGGAGGTTGGTGCAGATGGGATTGAACTTGATGTTCAATTGACAAAAGATGGGCAAGTGGTTGTGATTCATGATGAAACGATAAATAGGACAACTTATAACAAGGGGAGCGTATGTCAATTCACTCTTGCTGAACTTAAGCAGGTTCACAAAGCAAAATATTTTTTTCAAAAAGACAAAGAGGAAATTCCGACATTGAAAGAGGTGTTGGAATGGATGACTCAATCAAAAATGTTATTAAATATCGAGCTGAAGAACAATGTCAATCCTTACGTAGGTCTTGAGGAAAAGGTTCTTGACTTGATTAAAGATTATCGATTGATGGATAAAGTCATTATTTCTTCTTTTAACCATGATTCGATTGCTAAGTTAAGTAAGCTCAATACTGAGATTGAGCTTGCTCCATTGTATAATCAGCGGCTTTTTGAACCATGGAATTATGCAATCACACTAGGTGCAAAAGGAATCCATCCGAAGGCAACGACATTAACAAAGGAAACGATTGAAATTTCGCAAGCTGCAGGTATTGCAGTCAGACCTTACACTGTCAACAACCCCAAAAAATTATTAAATTTATTTCAAGCAGGTTGTGAGGCAGTCATCACAGATGTTCCTGAAACCGCAATTAAATTATGGAATGAGTCTGAACTTGGAACGATCGCGGATTGAATACCTGATCCAATTAGCGGATTTCCTGTTCCAAATGATGCCTAGACTAACTAACCAATGAGCTGACTGTTGTTATTGCCAATAGTCAGCTCTTCTAATGTCAGTAGTCATTTGTTAATGTCAGTAGTCATTTGTACCAGAGCCAGCATAGCATTACTTATGCCAGCGTTCAGCTTAACAAGTGTAGTTAGCCCTGCATGGGTGATCGTTTCTGCAGTGACCATGGTCTTGATTGCAAAAGTTAACCTTTGAACTTCACTCGTTCATGACTTGCATCACAAAATGGTTGATTTGCACTTTGGCCACATCGGCAAAGTGTGACTCGATTTCTAATTTCATATTGTTCGCCATCGGATGATTCAATTGGGACGCTGCCACGTACAAACAATCCAGCGCTCAAACCTGTTGTTTCGTCTTCGAGGACAATCAATTCCTGTTGATATGCATACTCGTAAGGCTCATTTTGTTTTGTTAATGCTGTCAGTCTTCCAGTTGGGCAATCAGCTGCTCCGATAATTGCTTCTTTTTGTAAAGCGGGATCGTCAGAAAGATGAATTAGTTCCCAAACCGATCCCTGTTTCCGATGACAAAACTTTGCATTGGCACAACGATGGTCATCCAATAAATTAATTGTCTGCCCATTGGTGAGTTCAGCTCTTTCTACATATGGAAGGTGCGAGCTAATCTCTGTGCCCTTAAATCCGATAACGCTATGCGTTCCGTCACAATACACTTTTGTTTTGGACTGACCGCATCGGCAAATACGATATTCGCTAGCTGTAGGGAAACTGCCATCTGATGAATAAATTCTTTGTCCGTCTACTAAACGGATTGTATTTTTTTTAAGGGGGAGCGAACCTGTAATAAGATACGGACCGTTCTTGAGTATTTTTATCCTTTTCATCATCAAATCCTCCTTGCGTAATAAGCCGAAAATGATTTGGACTTTGCATGGGTAACGAAATTTGAAGATATTTCATCTAGAAAATATAATTCATAATTAAGTTGTTACTCCCTAACATATTGTTTCCCCACGAGATTTATCATCTGATCAATAAATTATTAATCCTCTTCGCTTTAACTAAAATGGTTTTCGGTTTGCACGATAGTTGCGTTTGCGATCTCGGTAATGGATAAAGCTCGCGATAAAAACCACCCCAATGATACAAAATAGCAATCCTATACCTAATTGAAAAAGAATAGAATGTATTGGAGTGTGATAAATACTGAAAAGGGCATCACGCATCCAGGTAATGCCCACTACTGCTAATGCTCCTGGAATCACGACAATTACTAACGCAAGAAATCTTTGCAATGGTTTCACCTCAGGAATAATTTTCATTTTCAATGAATTGTGTCATTTTCTATGTTGAGTAAGATAAATTGTCTCTAATTGTGTCTGCTTGTATACTGTATGAGCAAATGATAGATCCATTGTTTCAATCACGGTAAATTATTGAGTCAAATGGACCTGTTCAAATTGAGTCTTATAGCAACGATAGGCCATTTGCCAATTAAGCAATTGCTTATTTAGAAATTATCATATTGTTTGAAAAAAATCCAACAAATAGAAAGGTGAACTGTTTTGGAGATTTTTAAATATCTAGAGGAATTTGATTATGAGCAGGTTGTATTTTGTCAAGATGCTAGCTCAGGTTTGAAGGCAGTTATTGCTATCCATGATACGACTTTGGGTCCTGCATTAGGTGGCACAAGAATGTGGACATATGAAAACGAGGATCTGGCAATTGAAGATGCGTTGCGACTTGCTAGAGGGATGACCTATAAAAATGCTGCTGCAGGCTTAAATCTTGGTGGTGGAAAAACAGTTATTATTGGTAACCCTAAATTAGATAAAAACCCTGAGATGTTTCGGGCATTTGGTCGCTACATACAAGGTTTAAATGGACGATATATCACAGCAGAGGATGTTGGCACGACAGTTGAAGATATGGATATCATTCATGAGGAGACAAACTTCGTAACAGGGATTTCTCCTGCTTATGGTGGTGCTTCAGGAAATCCTTCACCAGTTACAGCTTATGGTGTCTATCGTGGAATGAAGGCTGCAGTGAAAGAGGTATATGGAACGAGCTCACTAGAAGGAAAAGTGGTTGCCGTACAAGGTGTTGGCAATGTAGCATTTTCCTTGTGCAAGCACTTGCATGAAGAAGGGGCAAAACTGATCGTGACTGATATCAATAAGGATCATGTTGATCGTGCTGTTGAATCTTTTGGTGCAACTGCCGTTGATCCAAAGGATATCTATGGTGTCAAATGTGATATTTATGCGCCTTGTGCTTTAGGCGCAACGATTAACGATCAAACAATTCAACAACTTCATGCACGTGTCATCGCTGGTGCAGCCAATAATCAATTGAAATCTGTAGAGCATGGCAAACTTATTCACGAAATGGGAATCTGTTATGCACCGGATTACGTGATCAATGCAGGTGGTGTTATAAATGTCGCTGATGAACTTCAAGGCTACAACCGAGAAAGGGCGATCAAGAAAGTAGAAACAATTTATCAAAACATTGAGAGAGTGATCGAAATAGCCAAGCGGGACCATATCCCAACCTATCTAGCAGCAGACAGAATGGCAGAAGAACGGATCGAGCGCGTGCGAAAATCTCGTAGTCAATTCTTAACAAACGAAATAAATATCCTCAGCAGACGAGTAAAGTGATTTTGATTCATTTTTAAAAAGGATCTTATCAAAATATTGGCTGTGGCCAAGAACTCAAAATATTATTGTGGCAGTTAAATTGTCAGAAAACTCTTGGAACACAGCCAAAGTAATTGTTATTTCTGCGAGGACAAAAGTCAGAGGTTCTTGCAGAAATTTCATATGAGAAAGATAAATGTTTTTAAAAAGGTGAACATTATGTAGTTTTTAATGTGTGAACCTTTTATAATAAATAATAAAATCATAGTTTACTATCTAGCGGAGGCAATCCTATGCCAATTCAGCATTTTCGGATTTTGGTGATCAATCCAGGTTCGACATCAACAAAAATAGCGGTCTATGAGAATGAGCAAGAAATCTTTGTGGACACAATCAGACATCAAGTAGATGAGTTGGAACAATTTGTTCAGGTTGCTGATCAGTTTTCATTTCGGAAAGAAGCGATCTTTTCTGCATTAGATAAAGCTGTTGTTTCTTTAAATTCGATTCAAGCAATTGCAGCGCGAGGTGGGTTGATTGAACCGATCGAAAGCGGTACCTATTTCGTCAATGAGCTTATGCTACAAGACTTGAAGGCAGGGGAGCATGGGCAACATGCAGCTAATTTGGGTGCATTGATTGCTCATGAGATTGCTAGTGTCTATCAGATTCCAGCATATGTAGTTGATCCAGTTGTGGTTGATGAAATGCAAGAGATTGCACGAATATCAGGATCTTCATTATTCAAACGCGCTAGTGTGTTTCATGCACTTAATCAAAAGGCTGTTGCCAGAGAATATGCAGAAGATATCGGCAAGCAGTATCATGATTTACAATTGATTGTAGCCCATCTTGGTGGTGGTGTTTCTGTTGGGGTCCACCAAAATGGAAAAGTAATTGATGTGAATAATGGATTAATTGGTGAGGGGCCTTTTAGTCCTGAAAGAGCAGGGACAGTACCAGTTGGTGATTTAATTGAATTATGTTTTTCAGGTAAATTAACAAAAGATGAGATCAAAAGACAGTTAGTTGGCGAAGGTGGGTTTGTGAGCTACTTGGGTACTAGTGATTGTCTTTTGGTTGAGCAAATGATATTTGATGGAAATCAGCAAGCCAAGCTGATTTTTGATGCGATGGCCTACCAAGTTGCAAAGGAGATTGGTGCAGCTAGCACTGTGTTATTTGGAAAAGTTGATGCAATTATATTGACTGGAGGATTGGCACATTCCACGATGCTAGTAGACGAAATCTCTTCACGAATTAAACATCTTGGTCATATTGAACAAAAACCTGGTGAAAATGAAATGTTAGCACTTGCGAAAGGTGCTTTACGAGTATTACAAGGTCGAGAAATTGTAAATGAGTATCAACCAACATTTATGAATAAGGAGGTAGAGCAATTATGAATACATATGATTTAATTATTATTGGTGGCGGTACTGGTGGCTATGTTGCAGCAATTCGTGCATCACAATTGGGACTGAAGGTTGCTATTGTTGAGAAAGGCAAACTGGGTGGAACTTGTCTACATGCTGGTTGCATCCCGTCCAAAGCATTATTAAGGAGCGCAGAAGTTTATCACACTATCAAGAAAGCGACTGATTTTGGTATTGAGACTGCAGAAGTTTCGATTGATTTTACAAAGGTGATGGCTAGAAAAAACCAAATTGTTGAGCAACTGCATAAGGGCGTGCAGCATTTGATGAAAACGGGCAAGATTACCATC
>JAVBKB010000131.1:0-5462 GCA_031554275.1 Caryophanales bacterium
GCTGAAAAAACCACTGAGATCACCAAATAGCGGTGACCTCAGAAACGCAATCTATAATCAACTTATTTGTTTTCATGTTTAAATAAAAACGGTGTACAAAACAAACACTCGTCGTTCCGTGGTCGACCAAATTGATCATTGCAGATATGAAAACCTGCATGATATAAATTGGCAAGGTTATTATACGCAGAATGCGTTTCAATTGCACTATGACTATCAGTATTCATTCCTTGATCATTGGGAAATAATTGGTTTCTTAAATTCTCATTTTCAATGCGCAAATTACTGTTCTCTTCCAAAAGATCGACAACAAATCTTCTCACCTGCATCAACCCTGAATGGAAATCACCGTACTGCGTCTCCATCTGCTGAACTAAATCAAACAATTCCTTTTTATCCATTTGAGTATGAAACTCCTTTTAAAAAACTATTCATGGGAAATAACAAGATTCGACAATTTATCATGCTATTTAACAGTACACTATCTTCTTTCACCAGAAAGTATTCCCTCTTCAACTAGTTCATCTAGTGTATAAGAGACGGTCCTTTTCTCCTCTTTAAGGGAAATTTGCATAATTCCCTCAAGAATATTTAAGCCAACAACCCGACCAAAACCCTCAGGTGTATCAATGGATTGACCGATATCTGGCATCAACTCTTTATACATTTCATAATCATCATTTTCAAATTTCAAGCAACACAGTAATCGACCACAAATACCCGAAATTTTAGTTGGATTCAGAGACAAACTCTGATCCTTTGCCATTTTAATAGACACGGGTTCAAAATCTCCAAGAAAGGTTGAACAACACAACATGCGACCACAAGGACCTACACCGCCAAGCATCTTCGCCTCATCGCGAACACCAATCTGGCGCAATTCAATGCGTGTCCGGAAAATATTCGCCAAATCTTTCACCAGCTCACGAAAATCTATTCTACCCTCAGCTGTGAAGAAAAATACCAACTTACTCTTATCGAATGCATACTCCACATCTATTAAATTCATTTCAAGACCATGAACAGAAATCTTTTTCTCACAAGTTTCAAACGCACTGCTTGCTTGCATTTGATTCGCTTCAACCACTGCCAAATCCGAATCCATTGCAAGTCGTACCACTTTCTTCAGTGGCAGAACCACATCCATTTCCTCTAATTGCTTATCAATAAGGACTGCAACCCCAAATTCAAGTCCTCTCGAAGTTTCCACAATGACCCCTTGTCCCAGCTCAATTTTAAGCTCTACCGGGTCGAAATAATATATCTTCCCTACCTTTTTGAATCTTACTCCAACAACTTCTAACAAATTTGTCCCCCCCTGGGATCTAGGTCAGCTACTTATTGACTGTAATATTCTAGCACCCTATCTATCTTAATCTAAATTGAATCACTAATTGCTCCATCAGCAACTGGGGATTCATATTAGCCTGTAACTTTCTCTTTGCTAGCAGGATCTTTTCAATATTTTCTACCAAAGCTACATCTGTTACTGCTAGATCATCACTCCGGTTTTCACTTGCAAAAATAAACCCACTCGTTCTTCCTGTTCGAGCTAAAAGCACGTCCCTACAAAGGAATAAAAGCATATCAAGCCCAAGCTCAATCTGCTTTCGCTCTTTAAAATGAGTCACCCATTCTTCTTGAATCAACACAATTGCCTCAAATGGTTCTTTTATGACTTTATACAATTTTACCACAATCCGTCGCGCTTTGGTGAACCAGTCATCTTCAAAAAGTGCAAGCGCCTCTTCAACATTATTAGTAATATTCACCAACAATGGCGCTACCTCCTGCGAAACACCTTCCGAGATAAGTTGCCTACAGAAAGTTTCATGATCCAACTGGCGAAACGAAATCACCTGGCAGCGAGAAATAATTGTTGGTATTACTTGGTGAATTAAGGTTGTAAGCAAAATTAGCTTTGTATTAGGCGCCGGCTCCTCAATATATTTCAACAGACTGTTGGCCGCAGACAGCGTCATCTTTTCCGCATGATCAATCACATAAACTTTATAACCAGACTCAACGGACTTCATCCGAAATTCAGCATGTAAATACTTCATCTGCTCCTTACGAATTGATTGTCCTTCCGGCTCAATCAAGTGAACATCAGGATGACTTTGCTGTTCGATGCGCACGCAACTTGAACAACAATTACACGCACGATTCTCAGTCACATTCTCGCAGAAAATAAGCTTGGTTAGTTGTAATGCGATTTCTCTTTTCCCAGTACCATGCCCACCTTCAAAAATATAGGCATGCGCTAATCTATTTTTTTTCATACTATTTTCGAGCAACATGAGAACATTTGGCTGTAACTGAACTAACTCACTATACGATTTCACAATGCTTCCCCTCAATACTTTTATTCATTTAACTGAGCTCAATATTCGACCCGCACCCAGCAACTTAGAATTTATGAAACTGCTCAACAGGAAGAACAAACACAGTTGCGCCCCCAACTTTCACATCCAAAGGAAAAGAAACAAACGAGTCCGTTACCCCCATCGAAGAAACAGGCGTGATCAGATGATCTCTTGCTTCGCAATTCGTCTTAATCAGTTCCAAAATACGATCAACTTGATCTTCATCTGCTCCAATCATCACTGTGGTGTTTCCTTCTCTCAGAAATCCTCCTGAACTAGCCAATTTCGTTACCTGAAACTTATTCTTTACAAGCACTGCAATCAACTTTGCACTATCCGTATTATTCACAACAGCAATAATCAATTTCATCTGAGTTCAACCCCTTTGAAAAATTCATGTATATGCTACCTTATGCAGATATTTTACCTGATAACTCAACGATTAAACCCTATTTTTTATAAAAGTAAGCAAAACCTCAACGGACTCTGCTAACACTTCCTGATAACTTCTTGATGCATCAATTTCTCTAATTCGTTCAGGGTACCTCTCCAATAAGATTTGATACCCTTTATAGACAGCTTGGTGAAAAGAAAGTTGCTCCATATCAAGACGATCGACCTCAGACTCATTACGTGTTCGCGAAATCCGTTCAAGCCCTATTTCAGGTTCCACCATCAGAAAAATTGTTAAATCTGGCATCCTGTCCTGAATAGCAAATTGGTTAATATGGAGAATCTCGTCCATTCCGAGTCCTCTTCCACATCCTTGGTAAGCAAGCGAACTATCAACAAAACGATCACACAGAACATGTTTACCCTCCCTAAGAAGTGGTATAACCTTTTCCGCCAAATGCTGCCTTCGCGCAGCTGCGTACAAAAGTGCTTCAGTTCGCGCATCCATAGCAGTGTTTTCAGGGTTCAGTACAACTTGCCTAATCTGCTCCGCAATATCAATACCGCCTGGCTCTCTCGTCAGGAAAAAATCAAATCCATGCTCCAGCAACCGATCTCTAAGACCCGCCTGGATCGCTGTCTTGCCAGCACCATCTGGCCCCTCTATTGTAATAAATAAACCCATTTCCATTTAGACAACATCCTTGCCCTATTATTTTTAATTATATCACATTGACCTGCCAAGATTTCACATTAATAAGAAACATTTAACGTTCTTCAATGAGAACTTCGATTAGCCCTTTTGAAAGCTGCTTGCCGCCCTGAATTTTAGCCCCACAGTTTAGCAAATACTCGAGATGCAAAATCACCGTATTCACTATTCTCTCACCCCTATGAACCAAAGGAATTCCGGGCGGATAAGGTGTTATTTGTTCCGCGGAAGTCCGGTTTAACGCTTCCCTTAGTATAACAAAATCAGTTTTCATGTCATCCATTAATGACATAGGATATTCAAGCGTTGTAAGCGGTAAATCATTTTTTAAAGGTTGAATCGGGAGTGACCGCTCACTCGTCATGTTATCTAAAGTAAGCCTATTTAGCCGTCTCAAAGCCTCAGAAAAAGGGTAACCACTGTCTTTTTTGAGTAGCGGTAAAATAAAAAGAACATTTCGTGCATCTGCAAGTTCTGTAAAAACACCAACTTCCTCAAAAAGAGTTTGCAAAGAAAATCCACTTACCCCTATCGTAGACTGCACAATTACTTTTATCGGATCATCACTCTCAATCACAGATAAACCGTCTATTCTCCTTAAGCCATCTTTGAAAAGTGTTGACTGCTGAACGGTATATGAAACGTCATCACTTGTGAAATTTGAAATAAATTGACGCGCTAAATCTAAAGAAAGCATGATTGGATACGAGGGACTACTGGATTGGAACATTTCTAAGTAATCCCTAATTTTAGATAGCTCAACGCGATCACTATTTACGTGAAGAAAGGAACCCATTGTCATTGCTGGTAAAGTCTTATGCGCAGACTGGACAATAATATCTGCCCCAAGCTCTATTGCAGATTTCGGGAAGGGAGCACCAGCAATAAAGTGCGCACCATGCGCTTCGTCTACTAACACAATCAGATGATGTTCATGGGCAAGTCGGATTATGGGCTCCAAATCATTAACTGTACCGTAATATGAAGGGTGCGTAAGAATAATCACTTTTGCCTTTGGAAATCGACAAATCGCCGTGCGGACGGCCGTTAGCGTTATTTGCTTAGCAACCCCTAAATGCAAATCCACTTCTTGGTACAAAAAAATAGGAGTAGCATCTACTAAACGAAGTCCGTTCATAATTGATTTGTGGCAATTACGCTGAACCAACACTTGGTCACCTTTTTTTAAGCAGGCATGAATCATAGATAAGTTTCCTACAGTTGAACCGTTGACAAGAAGGAAGCTTGCCCTACATTGATATGTTTTAGCTAGAGCAACTTCAGCTTCCAAAATACTTGCCTCAGGAGAATGCAAATCATCAAGTCCTGAAAGTTCTGTTAAATCAATTGCTAACACACCTTTTAATGCCAACGATGTCTTTTCATCAAAAACTAATCCACTTTTGTGTCCAGGGACATGAAAAGATATTGGTTTCAGTTTAATATGATTATCTATGGCATCCAAAATTGTTGATCCCTTGTTCTCCATTTTATACTCCTTGAGATGGTACTTCATAGTTTATATTTAATTGATTACACAGAAAAAGCTAGCTCCTAGGAACTAGCTTAAATCGCCTGGCAACGACCTACTCTCACAGAGACTCACGTCTCAACTACCATCGGCGCTGAAGAGCTTAACTTCCGTGTTCGGGATGGGAACGGGTGTGGCCTCTTCGCCATCATTACCAGACTATTCTATTGTTGAAAGACATGTAGCTCTATCAGATGTACTGACAAAGACAACTTGTTCTCTCAAAACTGGATAAATCACAAGGCTTGCGTTTGTACTCACTAAGTATACACTTAGCTTTGATCAGTTTCAAGTCCGCTTGACGCTTTCTCTTCACTAAATCTTTTGGTTAAGTCCTCGATCGATTAGTATTCGTTAGCTCCATACTTCACAGCACTTCCACTCCGAACCTATCTACCTTGTCATCTTCAAGGGATCTTACTAGCTTGACGCTATGGGAAATCTCATCTCGAGGGGGGCT